>CAMLUY010000085.1 GCA_946487985.1 uncultured Clostridia bacterium | reverse complement strand
AATACGGCAAAAACGCTGACAATAAAAAATTCAAAAAGCGCCGCCAGCAGCTTCACTGCTACTTTGTGGCTTTTTCAAAGCTTCCAGCACCCCTTGAATACCTGAGCGGCAAAAGCTTTACCGCCTATCCTGACTTTTTCGTAAAAAAAGATTGAAAATCAAAGATCAAACAAAGGATTTTTAATAAATCAAGCCTCTAATTCTTGCTTTATATTTTTATTTTAAAAAACGTGCATTTCCCAAAGCTCTTTTTACCAATCAATCATGAATTGTTAAAACAAAAAAGCCTTGCCAATAAAGCAAGGTTTTTTACTAAAACTGCATTCGGAAAGCTGGGCGCGCGACCGCTTCATTTTTTACTTCCACATTTGAAACATAAGCGCCTATACCCGTAGTGTGTTGAACCATACATGCCAGATAATCTGGACTTGCACTTGCCTTGCATGGTGAGCGTAGCCAGTAATTTGCATTCCATGAAAGTATATCGCTAGGAGACAACAAATTAATTGCTTCAACGCGTGAAAGTAGCCAAAATTTATCAACGGTGTTTTCGTTGCACTTATACGCATCATCAGCATTGGTTGTGTCTGGAATCGACGTTGTTGTGTATGTGCCAGAACTTTGATTGTAGACATTTTCTTGATACAAATCCCCCAAGGTTCGACCTATTATTTTTTTGTAGATCAGATCATTTTCTATGTCAATATTGAAATCTGCATACATGCTTGAAGAATCGCCGTATGGTCTAGTAGTTGCAGAAGTTGTCTGAAAACTTTTTTGCACATAATCTCCATTTATATAGTGTCGTATTGTGCTTAAAGCATAATCGTCTGCAAATGAGGTCAGTGACTGTAATCCATATAGCTGGTGATAAGCATAATTGCCACTTACAATGTAATCATTATTATACGAACATACATTAATTCCCAATCCATCTTCCTCTCTTTCAATCACCGTAGTGTCTGTTTCGAGAATAAAATAGCCAATTTCTCCCGTTAATCCAACTGGCGCCGTGCTTGAAGAGTATGTGTAAGGCGTTGTTCCATCCGGCGAAATGTATCGCCATTTTATATACTCACTGCCTGTCGTTGTGGGAATTGTTCCCATTTCGACGTACCAATACGCAGAGCTTTGCTGTATCAATCTTTGCATTGTTCGAAAGGTGATTGTCAAGCTGATGCTGCTGAGATTGACCGAACTTGAGCCTTCATTTTCCATTATGATTTTGTAGGTAGCACTTTCACCGTGTAGTGCACTTTCAGTAGGATTTTTATCTAGAAAAAGGCTTGTGCTGTTGATTATAACCCCATTTGGCTTGGTGTATGAAAGCTGAACTTTTACATATCTGTCACTCATCAGCGAGGTCATATCCAAGAACAAATAAGTTTTTCCGCTATTAGCATACAGTGTTCGATCTGGAAGAGTTATCTGAAAACTGTCTGTAAGATATGTATTTGAATATTCAGTCAATTCTATTTCATATCCTTCGTAATCACCTTCTTGATATTTCACTCTATGCAAAAACACCTCAGCGTCTGAGGTGACAAACCCAATGTTTCCGGTAAAGGTCAGATTGGAATTGGTTATTGCAAGCACGCCCACTATCATTGTTGAAAGCGCTATTGTAAAGGCTATCGCGATCGCAGTCAGCTTGATTTTGATGCTCATTACTCCCCCTAATCTTTGGTTTGTAGTATTTGCAAGGATGGCAAAACATATTCTTTTGAATGAATATGCCAGCGATTTATGCCAAATTTCTTTGTTTTGGTTATTTTACCGCGATTTTGCACGCTTTGTCAAATAATTGATGGCTCTTTTATGCATTGGCAAGCTTTTCAGCTCTGTCTTTGAGGGTAAGCGCATCTATAAAGATGTCAATGTCGCCATTAAGAACCCCTTCAAGATTGTATGATGTAACATTGACGCGGTGGTCTGTCACCCTGCCTTGTGGATAGTTGTATGTTCGCACGCGCTCGCTGCGGTCGCCACTGCCCACCTGGCTTTTGCGCTCAGCTTTGTATTCAGATTCAATCTGGCCTTGATAGTAATCGTACAATTTTGAGCGCAGTATGCTCATTGCCCGCTCACGGTTTTTCATTTGGCTGCGCTCGTCTTGGCAGGCAACAACAATACCGGTTGGCAGATGGGTTATTCGTATTGCAGACTCTGTCTTATTGACATGCTGGCCGCCCGCGCCTGAGGAGCGGTATGTGTCGATTTTCAGGTCCTTATCTTCTATTTCAAACTCGACATCTTCAATTTCAGGCAAAACTGCCACGGTTGAAGTTGACGTATGTATTCGTCCCTGGCTTTCTGTTTCAGGCACGCGCTGAACTCTATGAACGCCGCTTTCATATTTAAGCTTGCTGTATGCGCCTTTGCCTTTAACCATAAAGGTGATCTCTTTTATGCCGCCAAGCTCGGTTTCATTGATGTCCATGACCTCAACTTTCCAGTGCTTTTTGTCGGCATACATGCTGTACATGCGGTAAAGCACACTGCAAAAAAGGCCGCTTTCCTCACCGCCTGCCGCCTGACGAATCTCAATGATGACGTTGCTGTCATCGTTGGCGTCTTTTGGGAGCAGCAGAACTTTGATTTCCTCAACTTCTTTTTCAATTTCGGTTTTCAAGCGCGAGATTTCTTCATGAAACATCTCTTTGATATCGTGGTCGGTCTCTTTTTCAAGTTCGGTCTGAGCTGAAAAAAGCTCATTCTGCAATTTTTCAAGTCGGTCATGAGCGGCAACGATATCTTCCAGGCCGCTGCGCTCTTTGACCAGTTTTTTCCACTGTCTGTTGTCGGCGATTATTTCAGGGTCTGAAACAAGCCGTGTCAGCTCGTCAAACCGCTCTTTTGTCCGTGCTGTTTTCTGCAATATTTCACTTGCAAGTTCTTCCATATACTATCCTCTCAATTTTGTTGTAATCTTTAATGGTTTCAATGTCTTCAAAGCCGCAGTTTTGCATTATCTCTCGCACCACGTCTGCCTGCCCCTGCCCCACTTCAAAGAACAGATAGCCACGCCTATGCAAATGTTTTGGCGCGTCCTGGGCAATACGGCGATAAAATTCCAGTCCGTCTTCGCCACCGTCTAGCGCGATGCGCGGGTCATATTTTTTCACCTCTACGTCAAGCTTTTCAATATCTTTTGACTTGATATATGGCGGATTTGAGATGATTATATCATATTTTCTGCTTTTTTTCAAGCCTTTGAAGAGGTCGGAGTGAATGAAGGTCACCTTCGCTGAGTTCTTCAAAGCGTTGTTTTCGGCAACTGCGAGCGCCTGTTTGGATATGTCTGTCGCGGTGACCGAGGCGTTTGAGTATTTGGCGATTGCGATTGCTATTGCGCCGCTGCCCGTACACAAATCAAGGACTCTGTCAAAGTCAAGGTCGCGAATCTTTTTGAGCGCGGCTTCGACAAGCAGCTCGGTCTCCATGCGCGGCGACAGCACTTTGCGATTGACGTCAAAGCGCAAACCGTAAAATTCAGTAAAGCCGAATATGCTTGAAAGGGGCTCGCCTTTTGCCCGTCGTTCGCAGGCACGCATGATGTCACGGCTTTCTTTTTGTGAAAGGCTGCGGACAAGCTTGATTTCGGCGCGGTTTTTGCCAAGCACGGTGGCGATAATCCATTCAAGGTCGCTCTGGTCAAAGCGGTCACTGTTTTTCAGTTTGGTTTGCATTTCAGCTTGAAGCGCCGACATCGACACTCTGCCAGTGCCCGCCCTTTCAAAGTTTTCATAGTTTGTAATTTCAATCTGCGCCACTTTCATTACCTCTTCATGTGTGATGTTCGCCTTCATGCAAACCAGCCAGTTTGTCAGCATGGCTATGTCTTTGAGGAAAGTCGCTTTGGCAGTTGTGACAAACCTCAGCCCTTCATAAATAAGGGGTAATAAGCCCAAAAAGATTGCCAAATTGATGGCAAAGTTTGCAATGAAGTTGATATTGATCGCAATTAATGATATCACAAATGTAGAAAATAAAAAAACATTTGTAAGGAAATTCAGAAAGTTGAGCGGATAGGTGCGGCTGCGAAGTGTGTCAATACGGCTGCCTGCAAGATACTGACTGCCCGCGCCATTGAAGCTGTAAAGCCCGCTCATGAAAGGGGCAATTCTCAAAAGCGACAGAATAACGTATACAATCGCAAAGCGAATGAGGGCAATCATGAAGGCGCGAAAATAGTATGAAGTGAATTTGCCAAACGCCCTTTCAAAAAGATATGACGGCAGCATGCCCAGCCCCAAGAAACCAAAAAGAAAACCAATCAAAAGGGTTGCAAGCAGCATCACATATCCAGACGCCAGCGTAAAGCTTTTCGCCTTTTTTGCCGAACGATTTTGCTCCTCTTTCTTTGCCGCTGTCCCGCCCAGAGCAAGCGAGGTGATGATGCACTTCACATAAAGATAGATGCCCATGAAAAAATACACAAAGCCGCGCAAAACAGGCAGCTCGAAAAATTTAGGTCCGCTTTTAATCAGGCTGCCATCGACGTGCTTGTTGCCGCTTGAATCAATTACGCTGACGCACAGCTTGCCGTTTTCATAAAGGCCAACTCCATTATCCATTGGGAAAACAATCTTATCCATAATTTGATTATTGCCCAAAACTGCCAAATTTATTGCCATTTTCTGTGATATGGCGGTTGTTTTTTCTGCAATGTTAAATTTTCAGCCACATGAGCGCAACAAAGCCTGTCCGCCGCGACAGGCAATAGCAAAAAAAAGGCCACCTGGAAGTCGCGGCGATTTCTCGCCAAATCCATGTGGTCCTTTTTAATGCAATTTTCTGACCCTAGGTCAAAATTATTGCAAACCATATTTTTTGTTGAATTTTTCAACGTTACCGCTTGTGTC
>CAMLUY010000084.1 GCA_946487985.1 uncultured Clostridia bacterium | reverse complement strand
ATTTTTGCCTTTATTTTTTTATTTATTATCAGTCATATTTTTTAAAATATTATACTCTTCAACGGCCTGATTTTTTTGTTGTTGCAAAAGCTCATCATTATTGTTTTCCATGGTTATTGCAAAGCGTCTTTCGCCTTTAAGAAAATCAAAATATTGTTCTTCTTTAATTTGACTGAAAAGGGTAACAGCCCTAGTCCTTGGGTCATAAACATAGCATGGCCAGAAGCCGCAATCAACAGCTTTTCTCATTTCAGCCATCATGTCTGACAAGTCAAATCCTTGATTTACACATGGCGCATAGGCGATGACAATGCTTACACCTTGATAATCCTGCGCGTCTTTCATGACTTTGATGGTTTGGTTAATGTTTGCACCAAGCGCAACTTGCGCTACGAAAACATCTCGGTACGTCATAGCAATTTGCCCCAGGTTTTTCTTTCGCAAAGTTTTGCCGCTTTCAGCAAATTTTACCGATGCACCAGTCGGAGTTGCCTTGCTCTGTTGTCCGCCAGTGTTTGAATAGGTCTGGTTGTCAAGTACAAGAATATTTACATTTTCTCCGCTTGCAAGAATGTGGTCAAGCCCGCCAAAACCGATGTCGTATGCCCAACCATCTCCGCCAATAATCCATAGTTTTTTGTCTTTGTTTTTGTTGTTGTACTGATTGCCAAGGTGAACGCCAAGACCAAATTCAGCATTGTCTTCAAACAGACTGTTAGCCCAAAATACACCATTCCCATTCTCATCTTTGCCAAACGGACAAGACCCAAAAGTGCCGCCATAAATTGATGAACAACCGGTCGTGTTTGCAATCATCATGTCAGAGCCATTAAGCATTGTCAACAGCTTGATATACGGCGTTTCGCCGCAGCCAGCACAAGCTCCAGAAAATTCAAACAATGATTTTTCAAATTGCAAGCCCTTTGCCATTGTTTTAGGGAATATTGTCTGCTTTGCAACAGGGGCTTGCTTGCCAGAATGATATTCCGCTATTTTTTCGTCAAGAATATCTTGCGCCTCAACCATTTCAAGCGCTTTCTTGATTGCAGGGCAGACCTTTGCACATGCCCCACAACCTGTACAATCTTCTGGCGAAAGCAATATTTTGTACAACTTGTCTTTCAGTCCATACGCCTGTGCAAAACTGTCGGCGTTTTCAATGTCGCTATCAACCAAAAGTGCCTGTAAAGCCGAATGCGGGCAGGTTAGCACACAATTACCGCACTGAATGCAGTTTTCCTTGATCCATTTTGGCAGACGAAGTGCAATGCCTCTTTTTTCAAATCGACTTGTGCCCAACTCAACCGAACCGTCTTCTGAAAATGCTGAAACAGGTATAGTGTTGCCTTCAAGCGCCATCTGCTTTTTCATGATTTTCTGATAGAATTCGTTGTCGACCTCTCCTCGCTTTTCAATCTTTCGGCCAACCATTCCATCGATGCAAACTTCCTCAGTTTGTTCAAGAGCCGCTGCCATGGCTTTTAAGTTTTTCTCTACAACAGCCTCGCCTTTAATCGAAAAAGCCTTTTTCACATCAGCTGTGATAAATTTGCTTATCTCATCATCTTTCAAAAGAGAGGTGCATTTCAATAGTGCGGCCTGCATGATAATGTTAATCTTTGCTCCCAGCCTGCATTCAGCAGCAATCTTTTGACCATTGATGACAAAAAGCTTTGCCTTCTTTTTTTGCAAGGTCTGTACATACTCCTGCGGCAAAACTTTTCCAATTTCATCTTTATTGAAAAAGGAATTGATTATTACAGTTCCGCCAGACTTCAATCCTTGCAAACAATCATATCTGTTGACAAAAGAGTAGTTGTTGATGCAAATTACATCGCTGCTTTGAAGCAGATATTCGCTCTGAATAGGGTGGTCAGAAAGCCTCAGGTGTGAAATGGTCAAACTGCCAGATTTTTTGCTGTCATATTCAAAATATCCTTGCACATATTTGTCATAGTTTTCGCCCAAAATCTTTATTGTTGACTTGCTTGCAGATACCGAGCCATCAGAGCCAAGGCCAAAAATTTTGATTTGAAAATCATCATTTTTGCTCTCGTATTCGCTCAATGGCAAATTGCTTTGACTTTTATCGTCAAAAATGCCCACAGTATAATTGTCCTGCTCTTTTTCGCTGGCCATATTTGCATAAACGGCATGTACGCAAGCGGGCGTAAACTCCTTTCCGCCAAGCCCATACCTGCCAGAAAGAACCTTTATTCCATGAAGCCCATTTTTGAATAGAGCGCTTGTCACGTCCAACGCAAGCGGTGCTGTCGCCCCATTTTCTTTTGTGCGGTCAAGCACGGTAATCTTTTTCACGCTTTTCGGCAAAGCATTTACAAAACTTTTGTCCAAAAATGGCCTATACATGCAAACTTTTACAAGCCCAATCTTTTTATCAGGGTTTTGCCCAATGTACTCTTCAATAGTTTCAGCAGAAGAGCCCATGCACACAATTACATTCTCAGCATCTTGACAACCAACATATTTAAAGAATTCAGGGCGGTAGCCGCACACGCCTTCAATTTCTTTAAAGACTTCCTCGGCATTTTTTTCTATCGCGTCATACAGCGGCTGACTTGCTTCGCGATTTTGGAAAAATACATCTGGGTTCTGCGCTGTGCCAAACTGACGCTCTTTGTATTTTTGCTTGTACTCTTCAAGTGAATTTTTAATCACTTTTCTGACTTCTTCATCTTCAAGAAAATTTATTTTTTGAATTTGGTGACTAGTTCTAAACCCGTCAAAAAAGTGTAGTACAGGAAGGCTGCATTTTAGAGCAAGCGCATGTGCTGCAAGTGCCATGTAATGAGCTTCCTGCACAGACGAAGATGCCAGCATAATAAACCCTGTCTGACGAACCGCCATCACATCGGAGTGGTCGCAAAATATTGACAACGCATGACTTGCAACAGCACGTGCCGATACATGAATAACAGCTGGCAGACATTCACCAGCAATCTTGTACATGTTTGGTATCATCAGCAGCAAACCTTGACTTGATGTAAATGTGCAGCCAAGCGCATGTGACAGAAGCGCCCCATGCAATGTTCCCGCAACGCCGCCTTCGGACTGCATTTCAATCATCTTGACGTTTTCGCCAAGTATGTTTTTTCTGCCTTTTGCATTCTCTTTTGAGCAGTATTCTGCCATTGGGCTGGAAGGCGTAATAGGGTAGATTGGTATCACTTCGCTCAATCTGTACGCAATATCTCCTACGGCCTGGCATCCATCAACAATCTTCTTTTTCATTAAAACTCCTGATTTTCGTTGATTTGACCACGCCCGACGTCATGCTTTGACTTTTGCCAGTTTTCGAACGTCGGGCGGACAAAATTTGCTGCAAATCAAATCTAAACAAAGTATAGTATTTTTAATGTTTTCTGTCAAATATTTGATTTACTTTTCGCGTCAGTTGTTATATAATGGTCATATGAAACGAATCCTTTTGACTATTGAATATGATGGCGCCAATTACAGCGGCTGGCAAAAGCAGCCCAATGTCAAAACCATACAAGGCGAAATCGAGCACGCTATTGAAACCAGCATTGGTCAGACAGTAGAAGTCTTTGGCAGCGGTCGTACCGATGCAGGCGTGCACGCGCTTGCGCAAAAAGCTCACTTTGACCTCAATGTGCCAGTGCCAGTTTCAAAATTGCCTGACATACTCAATAATGTGCTTCCTCCCGACATTGCCATCAAGGACGCACAACAAGTCCCTGATGACTTTCATGCGCGTTTCTCTCAAAAAAAGAAAATTTACAGATACAAAATTTACAACTCGCCAAACAAAAACGCTTTTCTTGCAAATCGAGCAGCACAGATAAAACAACAGCTTGATGTGGTTTGCATGCAAGACATCGCACAATATCTAGTGGGCGAGCATGATTTCAGAGGGTTTTGCTCAGCACAGACCTGCACTGAAAACTTCATACGTACCATCTTTTCAATCGATGTTGCACGCGATGGTGATTTTATAAAAATTGATGTTTGCGGCAATGGCTTTTTGTACAATATGGTCAGAATAATCGTGGGAACGCTTGTTGACTTTTCACTCGGCAAGCTCACCAAAGACGATGTACTGCTTGCCCTCAAAACGGGTGATCGCGCTCGCGCAGGACAAACGATGCCACCTCAGGGACTTTACCTTAAAGACGCAATCTACCAAATTTGATTGCTTTTCAGTTTGACAAGATTGAAACATTCTTTGCAGTCAATAAAAAATCAATCAAAAACAAAACAATAAATAGATATTTTGAAAACTCAATGGCATTTATGTTTGATTTATTTTCACTACTATGCTAAAATAGTATAGAATTTTTAATGCAATAATTTTATGGAGAAAAATATGAAAACAGACAGACAACTCAAAGAACTTTGGATAAAGTTTTTTACCAAGCACGGCTTTAAACGCATACCGGGCTATTCAATCATACCAGAAAATGATCCGACCGTGCTTTTTACGACTGCGGGCATGCATCCGCTTGTGCCATATCTTCTTGGCGAGCCTCACCCAGCAGGCGACAAAATATTTGACATTCAACGCTGCATACGAACAAACGACATTGATGAAGTCGGTGACAACAGTCACTTGACCCTTTTTGAAATGCTTGGCAACTGGACACTTGGCACTTGTGATAAAACTCAAATGATCAAGCTCAGCTTTGAATTTCTCACAAGCCCTGAATATTTGAACATACCAAAAGAGAAGTTGGCAGTATCAGTCTTTGCGGGCGATGAAACAGCTCCTCGTGACCAAGAGGCATATGACGCATGGCGCGCATGCGGCATAAAGGAGATATTTTTCCTGCCAAAAGAAAACAACTGGTGGGCACTTGGCGGAGGGGTAGGACCTTGTGGCCCTGATACGGAAATGTTCTATGGCACAGGCAA
>CAMLUY010000083.1 GCA_946487985.1 uncultured Clostridia bacterium | reverse complement strand
ATCAGCATGTCCGACAAAATCGTCATACTTACCCGCCGACCTGCAACGGTGAAAGACTGCATGATGGTTGAGCTTTCTGGCGCAACGCCGCTTTCAAAACGCGAGGATAAAGATTTTGGCAATTATTTTGAAAAAATTTGGAGACAGCTTGCCCCATGAAAAACAAAAATAAAAAAATTGACTACTCAAAAGCGCGTCGGGCATATTTGAAAAAAATCAAAAAGGACAAAATCTGGGTTTTGTTCTGGCAAATAGCCATATTCGCGATCATCTTGGGGCTTTGGGAACTTCTTGCTCAGACAGGAGCGATTGACCCATTCTTCTTTTCCAGCCCGTCGCGTATTGCAGTAACTATTACTGGCCTTGCCAAAACAGGCAATCTTTGGCATCACATCTGGACATCGCTGTATGAAACAATCATCGGATTTCTGCTTGCAACCATACTTGGCGTGCTGATTGCAATCCTGCTTTGGTGGAGCGAAAAGCTTCGCCGCATCATGGAGCCATACCTCATCATTCTCAACAGTCTGCCAAAAATTGCCTTAGGCCCAATGATTATCTTTTGGGTTGGCTCTGGCAGCGGCGCAACAGTGGTGATGTGCATACTGATTTGCATAGTCATCACAACCATTTCAATGCTCAACGCATTCATTTCATGCGATAACGATAAATTGCTTCTCATGAAATCGATGCATGCAAACAAATTTCAAATACTTTTCAAGTTGATACTGCCAAACGCCATACCCGAGCTTGCAAGCGTACTCAAAATCAATGTCGGCATGAGTTGGGTGGGAACTGTGATGGGCGAATACCTGTCAAGTAAAGCCGGCCTTGGCTATCTTATCAATTACGGCAGCCAAATACTCAAACTTGACATTGTCATGGCAAGCATTACCCTTCTTTGCCTGCTTGCTGCCGGTATGTATCTGCTTGTCAGTCCGCTTGAAAAGAAATGTAGACGATAATTTGAAGATTTAAAACCACAAAAGACCTAATTTAAGATAAATTCAAGATTAAATATAAAAACTTTTGAAAAAACTTCATATTTTAATAACAAAAATCAAAAACATTTTATTACAATAAAACATCATTTTATTCCATACTTTAATTATTTTAATCGTTTTAAAAATTTTCTTATACCAAACGTTGCAATGAAATATTTTCAAGATTTCTTGCGCCGCAAAAAATCGCGCCACTTGCTGACAGCATTGCTGCGCTCTGGCAGCAGCATAAAAAACAACAAAAATACTCCCAATATGCTGCACAGCGGATAGAGATATGCCACGATAAAGCTGAATCCAAGCAATGAAAAAATCAGCGGCAACAGCACGCATATTGCAAAAATCCCAATTTCACTTTTACACAGCCCTCGCATCGTCACAGACGATGTACAAACAAGTGAAAAAAGCGTACTGGTGCAGCCAAAAAATACAACAATGGACATCAGCTGATGTTGCCATGAAGTGAACAATGACAAAAGCGGCATATCTTTATCAAAAGCTTGAGGATTTTGAAGTAGTACAATATTTGCAAACAGCAAAATTACAGAAAGCACAAGTGCCGCAATTATTGCCACTTGTGTTTTCTGACGTCTGTTAAGTTTATGTCCAAGCCCGGCAATCAGCACGCTGCTGCTGGCAATGTTGAGCACAACATACAATGCGCCGTACAAACCAGCCGCACCACCTGCAACGCCCTGTGGAAACCCTGCTGACGGCTTTGCTCGGCTGCAAAGGCAAACCACAAGGCAGAAAAGCATGAAGGGCACAAGAGCGAAGTTGATTTTGTCAAGGCTTGAAAGCCCGTTACGGCAAACAAATGCACATATGCACAAAATTGCACAGAAAGCGCTTATACTTAAAATAGACTTATCCCAATTCAACAAATTGATGGCCGCTGCAAACATTGCTGCTGTAAAAACAATGCAGATAAGCATATTGATAAAAAACACAAATTTTGATTTATTAACCCGCTGTAAAACCCTGTCACTATGTTGCAATAGAAGAAAAATCAGCGCAAAAAAAAGAATTCCTGCAAGCGCAATGCCCAGAAATGAAAAATTGCCAAATCGAGAAAAAAACACAACAATTTCTTTTCCACTGATAAAGCCAGAACCTATCACCGTGCTGACTATGGCCAGAACGGCAAGAAAGGAGTTTTTCATATAGTAGTCTATTGCATAATCAGTGAAAAAATACTTGCTGAAATGATATTTCGAAAATCAACAACACTGCTTTTGAGAGCTGCAATTTCACACAAAAGGAGGTTGACAATGATTATCAACACAAACTATCGAGTTGGCTGCTTTGTAGACCTGTGCCACCCATGCTGCGGCAGCTGGCAAACAAGCTGTCCATGCTCGCCATGCTGCAACCCTTGCTCGCCATGCACACAGCCCTGTAATCCGCCATGCAACTCACCATGCTTTGACAACTGTTGCAACTCGCCATGCAGCTGCGACAATATTTGCTTGCCCAAGAGCGCTGCTTTTTTCCTAGCCGGCATGCTGCTGAGCAGAAACAGGTCACTATAAAAAACACATCACTTTTGGGGTTCGCTCAAAAGTGATGTGTTTTGATGTAAAAAAATAACAGAAATTTTTGTAAAGTGCATCTATTATGCGCGTAAAGTTTGTGACACGACAAAAAAATATTAAGTAAGAAGCTTTGCACCTTTCAAGCAAGGCCGCGCGCTTTTTATTTGACTTTTTAAGTCGTTTGTTATAAAATACGACCAAATAATTCTGTAATTTTGCATTTATTGTTTAAACAGTAAACAATTTGCACAGCTGAGGAGGCTATATGGATATTTGGGAGACATTACTTATTTCACTGTTGATATCAGTAATTTTGCCTATTGCTTTTTCCTTCTTTTGGTTTTTTAAAATTCGGGGCGAAAAGAAAATCTCATCAAGCGATGTTATTCGCACCCGTCCACCGAAGGCGCTTTCTGGATTTTTTCTCGGATTTGCGCTTGTAGTGCTTTTAGGCGGCATAGCAGGCATCATTTATTGTTGCATTACAGACAGCGAAAATACAACCGCTTCAACGATTATTTTAATATCAGTGGGTATCGCATTATTCTCTGCACTCGGATTTTTCGGATATGCATATATTCGCTTTAACTATGTAGTTGCAGTCACTGATGGAATAATTGTTTGCCGACTTTTTCGGAAAAAAAGATATTACAGCTATGAGGAGATCGGCTATTTTCAGGACACCAGCAATTTGGGTATGATGGGCGGTTTGATAGGTTACGATAAAAACAATTCGAAAATTTTTGCAATAGAGGCAATCCATATTGGAGCTTCTGCTGTTGCTCAACGATTGCGAGATCGCGGAGTTCAAGAAAAATCAAAACAGTCCTGACTTTGAGAAAAGAATAAAGTGCAAACTTTAAAAAAGGCGATATCTTTCGCCTGTTTTTATTGTGTTTTCAAAGCCAATTCATTTTGAAAAAAATGCGTTTGATGATATAATCAGCACTGTGAGGTTGTAATGAAGAGATTTTTTGGCCGTAAAGACAAAAACTTCATCATTGTTGAAGGCGGCGAGCTGCAACATTTGAAAAAAGTTCTGCGCATGCGCGAAGGCGATGAGGTAATTGCCTGCGCTAACGATGAATTTGAATATTTCTGCACAATCGAAGAAATTTCACCAAGCTTTGCACGGCTTGTCATCAACAGCAGCCAGCTTTGTCCGGCTACGCCAAAAAAGCATATCACGCTGATTCAAATGCTGCCCAAAAAGGACTATCTTGACAGCATTGTGCCAAAGAGCATTGAGCTTGGCGCAAGCGAGCTGATGTTTTTCACCAGTCAGTACACCATAGGCAAACAGCTGCGCACTGACCGCATTCAGCAGCAAGTATTGACGGCCTGCAAACAATGCGAAAGGTCAATGCTTGCGCATGTGCATGAGCTTGAAAAGTTTGACAAAATGATTGAATTTTTAGCCGGCTTTGATGTAGTTGTTTTTGCAAATGAAGACGAGCACGAAAACAAGTTCATGCCAGAGCTTGTCGAAAATGCCAAAAAGATAGCGGTCGTCATCGGCAATGAGGCAGGCTTTACAGATGAAGAGCGTGAAAAAATCATTGCTGCTGGCGGCAAATCTATCACGCTCGGCAGTCGCATTTTACGCTGTGACACCGCCGTAGCCGCCGTGTTGGCACTGGTAGGCGTTTTTTCAAACAATTAATTTTAAAGGTGAAAAAATGATACTTTTTATCAGACATGGACAAACAGATTGCAATGTAAAGAAAATCATTCAGGGACAGCTTGACGCCCCGCTAAATCAAAAGGGGCTCGAACAAGCCGAGCTGACAGCCCAAAAATTAAAGGATTTCAAAATCGATGAAATATATGCGTCTCCTCTTTCCAGAGCGCGACAAACAGCGGAGGTTGTCAACAAGTTTCACCGCGTGCCCATCATTTGCGATGACAGACTGAAAGAGCAAAACGCTGGTGACGCAACAGGCATGAGCGAGCATGACGTCACAAAAGAGATGTATGAAGATTTCATGCGTGACCCGCATAAATACCATGCCGAAAGCCCTGCCGACCTTTATCAAAGAAATGCCGACTTTGCAAGAACCCTGAACGACCAAAACAAAACCATTTTGATTGTTGCCCATCGCGGGAACTTCTCAATGCTGACAAGATATTTTCAAAATCTCTCTTTGGACGATAAAACTGATAAAATTGAAAATTGCGAAATAAAAATATTGAAAAATTAAAAAATGTTTTTAAAAAACAATTTAAAATATACATTAAAAAAAATAAATTACAGCAAAAATATTGAAAATAATAAAAAAATATCTAAAAATCATAATATTATTAAAAAAACGCCAAAAATTGTCGTCTTTTAAAAGAAGTATGACTTTTTGCAAAAAAAGTTTTTT
>CAMLUY010000082.1 GCA_946487985.1 uncultured Clostridia bacterium | reverse complement strand
TTTAGTCAATAATTAATGCATGAAAAAGATTGAATATTTGCAAAAAATAAAAAATTTAATTGTCAACCGTATTAAATATCATGCGCCAAACCTTAATACTGATGAAATTGACTTTGAACTGTTGTCCGCTGTTGGCATAGATGCGTCTTTGCCCATATTTGTTTTTCCAAAGCCAATGAATCGGCTGTTCTTTCGAGCTTTCAAAGAAGTCAAACGGACAGTAGATTTTAATCTGATTTGTACAAAAAAGCCGCAAATCAGGGAAAGCCGTTTGAAAAAACTTGCCGATACATTTTTGCTTTATGAAGAGGATATTGGTGGACAACTTTGGAACAATATCAATGCTTTGAATATCAACTATCTTTCGCATTGTGATTTTAATGTAGAATTTGAAGGTGAATATATTAAATTTAATAATGAAAAACTTGAACTTGAATATTGTCCATACTATAAGTCCAAAAAGGTGATGGATCAAGGCGTAGTGTTTCAAGTCACTGAATTTCTTTTGAACGGGAAAAACTATTCAATCAACATTTCCAATACTCGCAAAGAGCAGCACAAAATATCCTTTGAGTTTAATTTGCCACTGCCGAGAGGATACTATTTTTTCAAGCAGGACAATTCTTGTGTAACTATTGAAAACCTTTGCAATAGACAAAAAGCATATTTCAATTTTAATTTTAAAGGTGGTAAATTATCTTTTTCAAGCTTAAACGGAATTGAAAGCTGCACTTTTGCTTGTATCAATTTTAAGTATGAAATATCTCTTTTGCCACTCCAAAGCAAAAAGTTGTATTTTAATTTTTCAGACGAAAAATTCTGCTTCTTTTCGCCCAAAGAAGTTCAGCATTTTTTTGAAAGTTCTCAGAATAAATTGAATGAAATTTTCGATATTCGTCTATCAAGTCATGACAAGCAATTTGACAGACTTTTCAATCTTTCTTTGCCCCAAAATATATGGGAAAAATGGCAAAATTTTGATTTTGACGAAAAAAGCGAAAATGACTATTTAAAATACAGATCACAAATAATAACTCAGACCGATAAAGGCCTTCAAATAAACCCTAGTTTTAAAGGACTGAAAGAGGTCAAATTTTACCGAAATTCAGGCTGGAAACGGGTTTTTGTTGTGCATAATAACGCATGTTATATGTTTGCCGATAAAGTCAAATATTTTAACTACACTTTGCTTACAAAGGAAATTTTTAATAAAAACAATGAAATTTACTTGTCATTTGCTGAATAGCGTGATAAAATACAAAAGTATGGAAAGTGCAGCGCGCGTGCCTCTTGCTGAAAGAATGCGACCGAAGTCGTTTGAAGACTTTGTAGGGCAGCAACACATAGTTGGAAAAAACAGTTTACTTTACAGAGCTATCAAGTTTGGCACACTTGGCAGCTGCATTTTTTATGGCCCACCAGGAACGGGAAAGACAACGCTTGGCAACATCATTGCAAAGACTTTGAAAGCAAACTATGTCAAGCTGAATGCTGTTACAAGTGGTGTGAGCGACGCTAAGGCGATTATTGAGCGTGCCAGACAGGACAAAGCCATGCTTGGCACTGACACTTTTTTAATCCTTGACGAATGCCATCGCTGGAATAAAGCTCAATCTGATTGCGTGCTAGAAGCCATCGAAGACGGCTCAATCTTCTTTATTGGAACTACGACGGAAAACCCGTATACATCGATGACACGCGCCATCGTTTCACGTTGCCGAATTTTTGAATTTAAACCATTGACTTCAACAGACATTATTGCATCATTAAAGCGCGCTCTTTCAGACAAAGAAAACGGGCTTGGAGATATGCCTGTCGCTTGCGACGATGATGCGCTTGAATATTTTGCATATGCGTGCGGCGGCGACCTGCGAAATGCATTAAATTCGTTGGAACTTGCGGTAATGACTTCGCCGGTATCAAAGGACAAGAAAATACATATTACTCGTGAAATAGCCGAACAATCAACAGACAGAAAAGCGCTTTCAATGGACGAAAACATGTACTATGATTTTTTGTCGGCTTTTTGTAAAAGCCTTCGTGGCTGCGATGTTGAGGCTGCTCTTTATTACAGTCAACGGCTTATCAAAGCGGGCTGCGACCCAATGATAATTGCGCGCAGGCTTGTTGCACATTCGTCAGAAGATGTAGGCATGGCAGATTCAAACGCCTTACTTCTTGCAACAAGCGCAATGTACGCTCTTGAAAAAATGGGCGTTCCAGAGGGATTGATTCCGCTTACGCATGCCATAATATATGTATGCGAAGCAGAAAAGTCAAACTCAGTTGTAAAAGCCCTCTATGCAGCTGAAAAGGACGCGCTTGAATTTACAGACAATAAAGTGCCAAATCACTTAAAAAATCACCCAAGTACTAATGCTGATGGTCATGGACAATATAAATATCCGCATGATTATGGCGGTTATGTGAAACAGCAGTACATGCCCGACAGTTTGAAAGACAGGGTGTACTACACGCCAGGTCAAAACGGCAGAGAGAAGAACCTGATACGCAAAAAGTTCAGGGGTGAAAAATAATATTTTTGAAAAAACATACATAAAAATTAGAGGAGAAAAATCATGTTTGGTCATCGAAGTGATGGGAAAAAAGTCAAAGGCTTAAATATTATTGATAAAGCAGAGCCGTTCTTTATGCCACAGCGAATAGACGCGGTAAATTATACAACGGTAAAAGTGCCTTGTGTTCCGCTTGATGAATTTATTGCAAGAGAAAGGCGAAATGGCGTAAGTTACAGCTATATGCATCTTGTGATTGCCACGATTGTACGTGTGCTTTACATAAGAAAGAAACTTAATCGATTTATCATGCGCGGGTCTATTTATCAGCGCAATTACATAAGCGTGTCTTTGGACATTAAGAAAAAGCTTGAAGACGAAGGTGAGTCTGTCACTTTGAAATTCTACTTTACAGGCAGAGAAAGCTTGCCAGAGATTAAGGAAATTGTCGACAAAGAAATTGCTGCAAACATGCAAGAAGATTCAGTTCACAGAACAACAAAAACAGCAGGAAAACTGGTAAAACTGCCAGACTTTATGTTCAGGTGGGCAATGGCTTTTGTACGCTGGCTTGACAGACATGGTATGCTGCCAAAAAGTTTGATTAAAGCAAGCCCCTTTCATACAAGCTGCTTTCTCACCAACTTAAAATCAATCAAACTAGGATATATTTATCACCATCTTTACAATTTTGGTACAACAACAATGTTTGTGGCTCTTGGTAAAGAAAAAATGGAGCCATATGTTGAGAATAATAAAGAATTGAAAGTGGGCAAATTCTTGACTCTTGGCATGAGCCTTGATGAACGTGTCGCAGATGGTCTTTATATGGGCAAAAGCTTGAAACTTTGCAATGACCTGCTTGCAAACCCAGACAACTTGATGAATGGCATGCCTGATGATGGCTCAATTCCAAAGAAGCTTATTCGACGAAAGAATAAACGAGTGAAGACAAAAAAAGTCAAGCAGTCAAGAAAAGAAAAAAAGAAAATCAGACCGCTTAAAAATAAGGAAAAGCACGACAGAAAAATGAGAAAAGCCGCAGAAAAAGCAGCTAAATTATCAGAGCAATAGAGGATAGTAAAACTATCCTCATTTTTGTTGCCTTGTTGGTTGAATTATGTTACAATAAAAAAGGAGAAAATTATGAAAAAAACACTGTATTTTATCCTTGCTTGTTTGACAATAATTTATATAGGTTTTCTTTGCTATGTCAATATTGCAGGCGCGACAAGCGACTGGTCGTACTATCTTTCGGTTTATGGCGGCCTTGCAATCGCGCTTTTATATGCAGCAATAAATTTCTTTGGCAGCCCGCTCAAAATTGTATTTTTTGTACTGTTGGTGCTTGCAACAATAGTCCTTGTTTTGACTATTGCCATACCTGATGTTTTTCGTCAACTTTTTGGTATAGCTTGATTTCTTAACAGATAAAAAAATCATCAATGGAGATTTTATGAACAAACTTTTGATTGTCGATGGCAACAGTATCGCAAACAGGGCATTTTATGCCTTGCCATTTTTATCCAATCATGATGGTCGCCCATCAGGCGCTGTTTTTGGATTTGCGAACATTTTGATCAAGCTTATTTCTCAGGAAATGCCGTCGCATATTGTCATTGCGTTTGACCATGCGCGCAAAACTTTCAGAAACGAGCTTTACTCTGAATACAAAATGCAGCGAAAGCCTACGCCAGAAGAGCTTATCAGCCAGTTCGCAGCGATAAAAGAGATGCTGTCATGCATGGATATAAAGGTCTTGGAATTTGCTGGTATTGAGGCAGATGACATTATCGGAACTATTGCAAAGTCCTACTCGGGAGAAAAATTTATTCTTTCAGGTGATAGAGATTTATTGCAGCTTATTGACGACAGGACAACGGTTTGGCTTACCAAAAAGGGTGTGAGCGAGGTAGATAAAGTCGACGAAAACAGGCTGAGGGAGCTTTACAATTTGCGACCAAGCCAAATAATAGACCTTAAAGCGCTTATGGGTGACAGCTCGGATAATATACCGGGAGTAAAAGGTATTGGCGAAAAGACAGCTCTTACACTTCTTGAAAAATATGATAATCTGACAAACTTATACAATAACATTGAGAAAGTTGGCGGCAAGCTTCAAGAAAAATTGCAAAGCGATAAGGATATGGCATTTTTATCAAGACAACTTGCCACGATAAAAACAGATTGTGACTTTGAATTTAATATTGATGATTGCAAACTGAAATTTCCATTTTCAAATAAAGCGCGAGAATTTTTCCTTGCTTGGGATTTTTCATCACTTGCAAAAAACAACGATATTTTTTCGTCTGATATTGAACCTAAACAAGAGGTGGAAAGAAGTCGGAGGCCAAGCGGTCTTAGGAAGACAAGTGTTAACTACAACTCC
>CAMLUY010000081.1 GCA_946487985.1 uncultured Clostridia bacterium | reverse complement strand
AATTCTTCATTTCATCAGCCTGGTCGCCCCAGTTAATATTGAAATTTGGTAGATATGTTTCGTAGTAATTTGTTCTAATACCATAAGTATTGAAAAGTTGTGCCATAATATAATGAGCATATTGCCCATAGTATTCGTTGGTTTGTCCATTGTCAATACTTGCACCACTGTCATAGTCATACGCATCAGGGCGGTATAGTACTTTTGCCCCATACATTTCAGTCATAAAAGAATTGTAATCTTCGTCTCCATCTGTCATGTCATCAGGTGCAACCCCTGCACAGCCAGTCATAGCCAAAGCAAAGCATGGCACCAAAGTCAAACATAGCAAAGATTTAATCCAACTTTTTCTTTTTTTCATGCTTTTATTCTAACCTATTATCAATAAAAAAACAAATATTTTCGCCAAAATATTTGTTTTTTGAATGTAAAGCATTTTTTAATATTCAATATAGTCTTCGTCAGCAATGCCATATTCATCGATGGTTGAAACCATATAGGCTGTTTTTGTTGGCGAGAAAGTATAGTTTTTTTGCGCTTCTTCATCTACAATAATCTTGTTGCCATATTCCATACTTTCTTCTTCAAATATTCGATACATTCCTGATTTTAAATTCTCAATAAACTTTTCATCGGTTGCTGATGAGGAGATGTCTGCAATGCTGAGAGTAATTTTTGTTTGCCCTTTTTCTGACACGCTTAAGACATAAAAAAGGCAAGCAGGAGATTTTAGCTCTGTGTCCACGTTATAGCCTCGTTCCACAATATATGTGGTTTGGCCAGGGACATAGTTGCCGGTAATCTCTGCGATCGCCTGCGCAAGCGCGGCGCGATCAGTCTGCTCGCTCTTTCTATATTGAAGTATTGATTCTCTTTTGAATTTTGCGCCTTGACTGGTTGGGGTAGGGTCGAGGGCTTCATTCAGCACATCTTCATCTGCAAAATACAGGTCGCTGAGTGTCAGCTCGGTTTTAGGGGTAACAGAGCCAACGATGTATTCAGCATGTGTTTCACTCATATCGCTTGTAAAATACATGCGAATTTGGTCGATTTCGTCGCTATCGCCGCTGCCAATAATTTCCCAGCGAACATTTTTAATATAGCTGAGGTCTCGGCTATCAATAGGAGCAACTTTGTTTACCATGTTTTCTTTTAGATAGTTGTTGAGGGTTTCGTTTACGATTGCTTGATATTCTTTTGCGAGCAGAATTTCTTCCTCGCTGGCATCTTCGCCAGGGAAGAGTTCGTCTATTGTTGAAGGTGCTTTAATGACAGGCTCGTTGATTTCAGGCTCGTCAATGCTGGTGTCCTCGTCTGTCACCTCAGTTGTAGTATTTTCGTCAATTTCAATATCATTTTCGTCGTCTTCTGAACCAGTTTCGACATTATTGTTGTCGTCATAGCCTGGCACAGTCCAATTCTCGTCTGGCTGCGATGTCTCAGGCTTGTCAAAGCGCCCAGTGCTTTGCTCAGTTTGATAGACTATTTTATTGCCTTCGTCGACTTCTTCCCATGATGCTGGGTATCTGCGCATGCAGCCAGTGAAGGCAAGGCTGCTGCCAATCGCAATGCCGACTGACATAATACCAGCAAGAGCATAGACTCCTAGCTTTTTAATACTCCCATTTTTCATATCATATCTCCCATATCTACCATAATTATACCATATATTGTGTAAAAATCAATAAATCTTTTAAAAATTCTTTACAAAAATCATCAATTTTTTAAAAATATTGTTTAAAAAGACGTCATTTTGTCTTATTTAAAGCGTAAAATCAGCGGCATTCATATGATAAATATTTGTTTTTCGCGAAAATTTTTGATAAAATAAAAGCCAGGACAAGAATGAAAACCAAGCGTGCAATAAATTTTAGATATATTTTTTATCCATTTTTGATGTTTCTTTTTGGCATAACTGTGGCACGTTCACTTTACAGCGGTGAAGCTTGGGCGATTGTGATCGTGCTGCTTTTATTGTTGCCGCTTGGCGGAATGCTGATTTATCACAAGCATTTTAAAATTCTTGCGCTGCTTTTTGCGTTTTTCTTTATTGGAAATGGTTTTTATTTTCTTGGCGAACTTTCCGCTCGCGCGCCCGAATACTCTGGCTTGGTCAGCGTGACCGGCAGAGTGAGCGACGACTATGAAGAAGGGCAGTATTTTGCCGTCGCCGTGATTAACCATGTAAAAATCAATGGTGAAGAGGGCGATAAAATTGAGGTGCGCTTTTCAAGGGGTGGCGACATGCCCGAAGTTGGCGATATTGTCAGCTTTGAAGCCGAGCTGACCAATCTGCCGCTTTTTTCGCTTGGCAGCCTGAACAGCAGCATCTATCGCGCAGGAATTTCATACAGCTGCAACGTCAATACCCAGGACATTGTCATCATGCCTGGCAGCATTCATTTTGACGAGCAGGTCAGATTGAAAATCAAGGACGCTCTGTACAGCCGCCTCAGCGAAGAAAACGCCGGCATTGCCTATGCTGTGCTCTTTGGCGACAAATCGGGCTTGGGGTTTGAGGTCAAAACCGCATACCAAAATTCAGGCATCGTACATTTGTTGACGGTAAGCGGCCTACATGTGGGTTTTCTGATATCGCTTGTATATGGCTTTTTGAAACTATGCCGCGCAAACAAATATGTCGCTTTTGGCGTGACCACGGCGGTAATCCTTGCCTACTCCTTTCTTTGCGGCATGGCGCCAAGCGTAGTCCGAGCCGGTGTCATGGGTATAATCGTAATGCTTGCAGGCCTTTTTGGGCGAAGGTACGACTCGCTCAACTCGCTAGGGGCATCAGGCTTCATCATTCTGATTTGCAGTCCGCTGACCGCTTTTGATATCGGATTTTTAATGTCGCTCAGCTGCGTTTGCGGCATCGTGCTTCTTTACCCAACTTTCATCAAGCTGTTCAAAAGGATTTTTCCTTACTGGGCAGCGCAGTATATCGCTGTGTCGCTGTCGGCTCAGCTTGCCATTCTGCCTTTCCTTGCAGCCTTTTCATCGACCTTCAACTTGCTTTCATTTGTTGTAAACTTGCTGGTAGTGCCACTATTCTCTATTCTTTTCCCATATCTTTTTGTTACAGCTTTCTTGTCGGCAATGCTGCCGTTTATGTCTTTTTCGCTTGTGCCAGTTGGGTGGGGACTTGCCGCAATCGCCTTTACAGCTTCAATATTTGCAAACACCACAGCTCAATTCAAGCTCAGGCCTTTTCATTTTGTAGTGACCGCCTTTTTCTTTTTGATGGTGTACGCGCTCAGCCAGTTTGTGCTGATCAAGCCCATAAACAGATTTTTCTTGACAGCTGCATCAGTGCTGTGTTTGTGCTGCTCGTTCGGCTTTACCAGCATGCGAACCTTCAAAAGCCAGGCGATATACCTTTACTCATATGGACAGGAAAGCATCATGCTGCTTTCAGAAAGCGGACAAAGCATGCTGATTGAAGACAACTTCTTGCTTGAAAAATCCATGTCGCTTCAAAATGTTGACCAGCTTGACTTCTATCTCACTCTTGGCGATATGTCAGAAACAAAGGCGCAGCAGCTTGACGAGTATGGCTTTGTAAGGTACTTCTGCGCTAACGGCGACAACTCAAAGGACAGCATTGAAGAGGTCGACACATCAAAAATCTATTTCGCTGGCGACTTCGCGTTCAGATACCTGCCTTTTGATGACAAAATCCTTGGTGCATATATTTCTTTTGACCAACACGATATTTTTGTTGTAGCCGATATCAATTTGAACTATAATAATCTTGACCAATATAAGCAAACAATAAAGCTTTACAACCCAGACCTGGTCTTTGTAGGCGAAAACACTGCGCTTGCCGATGAAAGCTTCTTGACCGTTTCATCATGCAGAGGGGAAAGCGTAACCTTTGATTTCCCATCGCAGGGAAATATGGCTTTTGTTTGGTCGACTGAGAAACTTACCGTGAGGAGGATTGATTGAAAACACTCAAAAACAGACTGAAAGACAAAATTGAAAACTGCTACCTTTTGCAGGGGGATGATTACTATCTCTTTGAACGTGGGCTTGCAATGATTAAAAAGGCGTGCGATATCACCCTTGAAGACTTTGATTTTCAAAAGTTTGACGATGAAAACTTCGCCGCCCAAACCCTCGTTGACAGCGCCCAGGTCTTGCCATTGGGCGGCGGACACAGATTGCTTGCCGTCAAAAATGTCACAAAGTTGACTGAATCAGATAAAAAGACAATCCTTGAATATCTCAAAAACCCCGTGCCAAGCACGGTCATTGTCATTGTCGACTTTCCTGGCAAGTTTGATTTCCTTAAAGGACATGCCGCTCTCGTTGACTGCAAGCGCTTTGACCGCCAAACAGCCTCCGCCGTGCTGGTCAATGAATTTACCAAACGCGGCAAGCAAATCAGCGGCGAGGCCGTCACCGCGCTGCTTGACGCGAGCAATGGCTATCTCACTCGCGCCATCAATGAGGTCGACAAACTTTCCTACTACGACCTGTCCGACCCGCTCATTACAAGAAAGCTTGTCGAGCAGATGGTCACCAAGGACGCTGAATACGTGGTCTTCGAACTGACTGACGCCCTGGGCAGACGTGATGGCGACAAGGCAATCAAAATACTTCAAACCCTGGACAAAGAGCCTGGCATTCTCAGCCTCATCACAAATCATTTCAGACGCCTATTCTTCATCGCGACCTCTGATCTTGACGATAAGGCGCTTTCAGGCCTGCTGGGCGTAAAGGAATACGCCATCTCAAAGCAGCGCGCCCAGGTCAAAAACTTTTCAAAAATGCAGCTCAAAAAAATCTATGCCCTTCTTCAAAAGGTTGACTTCGCCATCAAAAGTGGTCAAATGCTTCAAGATAATGCTCTGTACTTCCTTATCTTGTCAATCTTGTATGTTTGACCGTTTGCCATGAGAGTTTCTATTAG
>CAMLUY010000080.1 GCA_946487985.1 uncultured Clostridia bacterium | reverse complement strand
TTGCTTTCGGAATAAGCCCAGAAAACAGGGCGAACGTTATGTATGGCAACGACAACGAACCGACAGAAGGCAAAAATTACACAAATGTGACCACATACCTTACGTCACGCCAACGTCGCTACATAGAAAATGAAACTTCAATTAACAATATTGATAATACAATGTATCACGGCGATTTCATTATCGTAGGTGATAATGGCACTCGACTTTTGGGGCAGTCATACTTTGCAGATGGCAGTGAAGACAATCTTTCACTTAATCCTGCCTTCAACAATCAGCTTGAACCAAAAATAGAGAATACTGACCTTGGCAAAAAAGAAATCTTTTATATGTTTTTCTTTGAAGCATCTACTGATACAGGAACGACAAGCGATATTCAAAACTTGTTGAATACATCTGTAAACAGCATCAATTCTTCAAGCAAACTTTATCCTTTCACCATTAATGGCGAAATGACCTTTACATCACGTACCCGTGATGTGCTGACTATTGATTCAAGCGGAAAGATTACAGTCAAGAAAACAGGTCTTGCCCAAATTTCTGGCACAAGCGTTCTGAACGTAAACAACTCATTAGACTTCTATATATATGTTGTAAACTATTTTAATCCTGATGAGCCTGCTTTTGCTGCGAATGCCCAAGCATCATCAATAATTTATCCAAATGGTTCAGCAGGTTCAGGACCGATAGAAAACACTACAATTAAAATGCGAGGGGAAAGCACTGCGACTTTGTACGTTCGACCGCACTACACACTCGACCTTGACCTTCAAAGCAGTTTGTCAGACAGAAGCCTGACCTCAGACTCATTCGGCAACGCAATGCTAGACAACTTTGCCTTTGCGCTTACCACAAATACATCTGTAACAGCAGAGCTGACTGACATTACTCGCATCATTACATCAGAGGGCGGCGAAACAACCACTGTTGACGCTAATGACGAGCTTGACATTGACATTCAAGGGCAGACCATTACTCTTCGCAAGAATGATAAGACCGTCGAGGGTGACTATAAGGTAAAAATCATTCCAAAAGTCACTGTGACATTTAATGAGTTTGACAGCACTACCAGCCAGTATCAAGATGTTGAATATTGCACCTCAGTAAACCGCATTCTAGATAATGTAACCATCAACTATCGCAAGGGCGCAATATCAATCCACAACAGCAAATACAATTCTGTACCACTTCTTTCAAGCAAAAAGATAGAAGACGTCATCATAATCAATTCAACAGCAGTGGAGTCAAATCCATATTACTATATTGTTGGGCCTGATAATACACTGATTCAAGGCAGTGCCGAACTTCGCGAGCAAGGTTTTTCTTTCAAATATGACATGGGATATGTTGGCAGTGATTATGATAATCAATTCCTGTTCAATGTGACCATCAAGTCTCAGACGGGGAATGCAGACAATCTTAGTGCACAGAAATTTGACCTTGTAATTGAAGTCAACAAGACCTCTGATGCCTTTTTGAACAGGTATACAACAGACATCTATGGCACATACAAAATTTTCTTGCTTGCACAATCAAATACAGGCATCTATCTTTCATACGAGATAAGCTTTGAGAAAACAAACATTGTATCAGTAGTTGTAGACAACTACTCAAACCTTTCAGCGACGACAGGTGAAAAAGGGCTTTCTACGACTTCAAGATATGCATATCCTGGCACATCTGGCCTGCTTGCAATTTCTGTAACTCCTGAGGATAGCGACTTTGATTATATTCTCATCGAAAATTCAGAAGACAATTATCAGTCTGGCAATGCCGTTGCAAACTTTGGCTTCCTTGCACGCCTTGCAAATCCGCAAGGAGAAGGTAATATTTTTGACGACAGTAATATTCTGGGCTCAAGCGGCAATGGCCTAAAAATAAATCTTGAAGATATTGTTGATGTCTACAATAACACAACAGAAGGCAGTGGCGACAACGAAGTAAAGAAATATTATCAATTCAATGGCGTAATCTACATCAAGTATGACCTTAACGCTGAAAATGTCGTTGATGGCAGCATTTCAAAGATAGTTATCAGCCTTTACAAAGATGGTGAAAGATATTCTGTAACCAAAGAGTTGACAGTAAAACTTCAAAATTATGTTGCGGTATCTATTGATGGCAAAACTCCAACTTCGACAAACACAGATGGTTATTATGCAAACTATGTTGTTGCTCGCGGAATGAGATATAAACTCAACATTGATTCATACGGCTTTGAAGATGAAAATATTTCAGCACCAACTTTATCGACAGACACGCTGGCCACAATCACCGAAGAAAATGGTGAGTACTATCTCAATATCACAGAAAACGCCATTGACTACTCAACAACTGAAAGTAATGTCTTTTCTATCAACATTTCAGCAACTCGCTATGACGGCGATATTTCGCATACAGCAAGCAGTACAACTCGCGTAGTTGTTCAAGAATATGTACTAAACTACAACGGCGAAATCGCCACTGGTAATGAAGACATAATTTCAGGCATGGGCGATGGCGTAATCAATATGCAGGTCGGCACACAAACTACATTTGCTGTTGAGCTTTATGATTACATTGAATATGACACAGACAATATTGAAGTTCAAAATAAAATCGACAGCTTCTTTGCCAGCCTGGCCCAAAACAGTATTTGGCATGTCTACACAAACCTGATTTCACCGTCGCTTCCTGATTACTCGCAGGCAGATGAAGACGGTTTGACGTTTGATTTAGGTTACCAAAACGGTACAGCTCGTACAAACAGCAACTACTACTTTAACAGCAATGGACTTAATTTTATTCCTGTTCGAACTCATACACCAGAAGAACGATTTTACTATATTGAATTTAGAGGGCAGTTTGAACAGACAAACGGTGCATACAGCGCGGTTGATATTACAAATGTAAGTATTGATGATATTGAAAAAGGCAGCAATATTGTTTCAACATCGTTTGTGATGAATGTCTACACCTCTTCAAGCGAAGAAAGCCCAATTCCGATTTATGATTACGAAGACTTTATAGACATGCAGCTAGATGGATATTACATACTGCTGAACGACATTGTTTTGCCAAATAAAGCTGATGAAGCAAATGGTATTGAGGCTTTCACCCCTCAAACGGCCAGGTTTAAATCCTTTGATGGAAATGGACATACAATTTATTTTGCAGGCGCATATGATATGGGTTCACAGTCAAGCTTGGGATTGTTCACTACTTTGAATGAGGACAGCATAGTAAAAAATCTCAATGTAAGCTTTACGGCAGCAAACGACGGGTCTGATATCAATGTTGACCAAAATGATGATTATGGCTTGTACGGATTGAGAACTGTTAAGTTTATCACATCAGCCGATGCATTCTATTTTGGAGCAATTGCAGCAGAAAACAGCGGCATCATTACCAACTGTAAAGTATATACTGATAAGATTGTTGATACCGAGTATTACATTACCGTTCGCGCAGACAATGCGCTCAGGTCATCAAGTTACATCGGCGGCATTACGGCGAACAACTCAGGCTATATTACAAACTGTCAAGTTTCGGCGAATTTTAAATCTCCATACAATATGTCTGGTATTGCGGCGCAGAATTCCAACAAAATAGCGGCATGCTCATTCAAGGGCGGCAAGATAATCAACAACTCACGCTATGACCAGCACGCAGCAGGATTGGTTGTACGAAATCTCGAAACAGGGCAAATTATCACATCATTTGTATCTGGCGAACAATCAAACACATCAATTTACAGCAAGGATAAAAATAGTGCAATAATTTCAACAATTGCGGCAGCAGGATTTGTCTATGAAAATAATGGCAACATCAGCGATTGCTACACTGATATTGACCTTTCTCAAACTACTTCTGACATGGCTGGATTTGTTTACACAAATGGCGGCTTAATCAAAAACTCATTCTCGCTGTCTACGTTGCGCAACAATGTGACAGCCTCAGCAGCATTTGCAAGATATGATGTGCTAAATGACGAACAGGGCACTTTTAAAAACTGCTACTATTTCTATAATATTCAAACAGATGGTGTAGATAGCTCGGGCGAAGTGAATGATGATGGTTTCATTGTGGGCGAGGGCAATATCAACACATCGGTTATTCCAATCTCATTTGAAGGTGTTACTCGTTTGAATGCTGGTGGTTTCGCAAACCTCGATGAATACTTCCTTGAATATTCATATCAAAAGAACATGAACGCAAATGCAGTTTGGTTCTTCTCGACTGGCAACACCAGCTCAACTTTTGTAAAGTACACTCCGACATCAGAAAAGATTGAAATACCAAGCAATGACGGCGAAGAAAATAAAACTCAAATAAATACAGTATATCGTACTTCAACCATGGTTTTCGGCCTCAACAGATTGGAGCTGACTTCCGCGAATATAGACGTGCTTTCAGTACGAAATTTCAGTTACTCCGAACTCAATGAAAATACAGGCGACGTGCAGTACTTCTACGTTGATGATTCGTCAGCGCCAAACAGAGGAACTCTTCACAATCCTCGCCTTATCTCAGATGCATCAACCATGGAAAGTGAAATTTCACAACAAACATCAGCTGCAAATTTGAATACCACAAATTACAGGATTGTCAGTGATATTGATTATGGAAGCTATGAGGGACTGTCATCGCTTTATCAAACTACATTTGCAGGCGTGCTAGAAGGCAACGGGATGCAGATTTCCCAAATCAGTTTAGTTTCGATGAGCAGCATGCAAAGCGCAGGATTATTTGCTCAAATTGGTTACTCGTCAGTTCGTACGGGCACTGTGAAAAACCTTACCATTGCTCCAAGACAAGTTGCTTTCAGCAACACAAATAGTGTAGGCACACTCGCAGGTACTCTACGTTATGGCTATATTTATGACGTCACAGTAGATGGCAATGTTGACAGCGCAGAAGGAACCAGCCTCAGGGTAGTGTCTGGCTTGAACTTTGTTGGTGGTGTAGTCGGCCGCGCGGTAACATCATTTGAAATGAAAAACATTTCAAGCAATATCAATGTG
>CAMLUY010000079.1 GCA_946487985.1 uncultured Clostridia bacterium | reverse complement strand
CTTTGAGTTTTTTTAAATACTGATTTTGTTTTTTATTTTTATTTTTTTATCATTAATTTCTTTTATTTTTTCTAAGCTTTTCAATCCAAGGTGGTACGTCCGAAGATTTTACGTCAACGCGTGAAGAGAAGTCTTGGCTGCTTTTTTCAAGTGATACATCAGGTTTTGACTGTGCGATTTCTTTTTCTTGTTGAGCATAGTTTGCAAACATGCTTCTTGCATTGAAGGATTGTTTTTGCTGTCCCATATTGCCAATGCTGCGTGCTTCGTCAACGGCAGACTTCTTTTCCTCAGCTTTTGCTTCGTTTGGATTTGGGAAGCCTGTTGCAATCAATGTGATTTCAACTTCGTCATGCATGTTTTCATCAATCGAAGTTCCCAAAATAATGTTGCAGCTTTCATCAACAACTTCACGAACAAGGGCTGCCGACTCACTCAGATCGTCCTGAGTCAGATCATTGCCGCCTTTGATGTTGATCAAAAGTCCTGTTGCGCCCTCAATAGTTGTTTCAAGCAGCGGGCTTGCAACTGCCTGCTTTACAGCGTCAAGCGCTTTGTTGTCGCCTGTGCCATAGCCGATACCCATATGTGCAAGGCCTTTGTCCTTCATGATTGTTGTGACATCGGCAAAGTCAAGGTTGATAAGCCCTGGGAAGACAATCAAGTCAGAAATGCCCTGAACGCCCTGACGCAGCACGTCATCGGCGAACCTGAATGATTCAGAAATTGGTGTGCCTTTTGGCACGATTTGCAAAAGCTTTTCGTTTGGAATAACCACCAGCGCGTCGACATATTTGCGAATCTTTTCAAGACCCATCTCAGCATTTTCGGCACGCTTTTTGCCTTCAAAGCTGAACGGCTTTGTCACAACCGCAATGGTGAGAATGCCCATTTCTTTTGCAATCTGCGCAATGACAGGTGCAGCACCAGTACCTGTGCCACCACCCATACCTGCTGTAATAAATACAAGGTTTGTACCTTTCAGCATTTCTGTAATGGAAGTTTTGCTTTCTTCTGCCGCCTTTTGACCAATTTCAGGCTGAGCGCCTGCGCCAAGGCCACCAGTCAGCCTTTCACCAATTTGAAGCCTGGTTGCTGCCTTGCTGATGAGCAGTGTCTGTTGATCGGTGTTTACTGCCACAAACTCGGCAGATGCTACCCCTGCATCAATCATGCGGTTTACCGCATTGTTGCCGCCGCCACCTACGCCGACAACCTTGATTTTTGCAACAGAAGTGTTCATATTGTCCATATTGATCTCTCCTTCATTCATTTGTTATCCCTATTGTAATACTTTTTGAATAAATTTGCAATGATTTTTATAAAAATTTTTTATAAAATGCATAAAGTCTGCATTATTTGCCCGCAGCCTGCATAAATATACATTTTTCTGCAAGCCCCGCATCTGCCCTTTTTCAGCCTTGTGCGTTTTCAGCCGATGTCAATGCGGCCTCGACCAGCGAAAGTATTGATGCAAGCTCTGGCTTGTCCTTGCCTGGCAATGGCGGCTGACCATAGCTGATGTTTCGCCCTAGGCCTTTTGCCAGATAGTCGCGCCCACCGCTCAGCTTGCAAATGCCAGCGCCGGTAAGGTAGATTGGCAAATATGTAAGCTCCTGCCTTGTATTCATCTGTACGCACTTTGCAATGACTTCGGAAAGCTCGTCAATGCGATAGCCAACAACCTCGTTTGCTGTATTCATTGGAATTTTGATTACTTTGCCGCCCTCTACCGAAAGGTCATAGCTGTCTGTTTGCTTGCCTTTCAGCGAAAGCACAATCTGCCTTTTCAGAGCGTCAGCGTCGGCCATTGACAGGTCAAAGGCCATTGAAAGGTCGTTTGTGATGAACCCGCCACCTCGCGAAAAACTTGTCAGCGCTTGCAGGCCGTTGCCTTTCGCAAAAGCGATTGACGTTGTCAGATCACCGACATCAATCAGCAAGGCAAGGTCTTCGCGCTTTTCAGGCGGAATCAGAAACAATGACTCTGCAAGCGGCTCTGAGATGTACTCAACACTTGCAAAATCTGCGCCAGCGACGATTGAGTTGAACAGCTCGATATATTTTTTGTCAGCGTACACCACTGAAAGGTTTGCGTTGATTGAAAGTGCGCTTTCACCAATTGGCTGCAAGGTCTGTCTGCCATCGTCAAGAGTGAAGGATATTGGATTGACGCTGACAACCTCTGCGCTCGGGTTTTTTGCCTTTTCGCTGGCCGCATAGTACAGGCTGTCGATATCAGCCTTTCTGATTTTTCTGCGATTGCCAAGATTGACTGAAACATCGCAAAGCCGAACCGATGAAAACTCGGCAGGCACGCCGATGTAGATTTTGTCAAGCCTTTTGTTTTCGCGCACATCAAACTCGCTGATTATGTTTTCAAATATTGCTGACAGCTTTTCGCTGCGAATAAACTCGCCCTGATAAAACCCATCATATTCAATTTCTCGATAGTCTTTGATATTGAAAGTGTTGTTTAGACCGCGTCCCGCATACATCGCGCGCAGCGTTGAAGAGCCAATATCAAAAACCAAAACAAATTTTTCTTTCATACTCACCTGCAATTCTGCACCAAAGGAGACTTTGTGCAATATTTGTCGAACTTATCAAAAAAATTGTACAGCATTTCCCTCAAATTGTCAACACAATAGAGTTATGTTGCAAAAAATCCAATATAAAAAGGGCAAATTTTGCTGCCCTTTGGTTTTGTCTTTACTGCCTGCCGCTGCCGCCAGGAATGATATCAAAATAGCAGTCGTTTTCATCATGCTCGCGATAGTCGTAAAAGTTTCTTATCTCTATCGTCGCTGACGAAAGGTTCTGCTCTGTCAGAACAACAATCTGCCCGCCAACAGTAATTTCTTTGCCAATATAGGTGTAAAGCTGAGCATACACTTCAAGCAGCAGCCCTGCCTTATACCTCAAACCGTAGTCGCAGTTGCAAATGACAAAGGTTTGACCGCTGTAAAATTCAAGCTGCAATGCAGTCTGCGAGGCGTTGATATTTTCATCAAACACATTTGTCACATTGACCGATTTTATCATTGAACGCATTTCGCCAGCAAGGCAGTTGTTTTCGCGCATTGCCTCCGCCAAGGCTGGCAGAGTCCCATCAATCCTTTGTCCAGCAACCAGGCCGTTTGGCGCGTCAATGCCGCTCAAAAGAATAACCCCGCCCGCCGACGATGAAAAATTATCATCGGAGCGCAGGATTTTCAGCTCATTGTCACAGATGTAGTGCCCGCCATCAAAGGCGACAGCATACAGTTCTTCACGTTCGGCAATATGCACAACAAGGGTTGACGGAAAAACCGTTTCGATATTGATAACCTTGGCGTACGGATATTTTTCTTCGATATTGCTCGCGTATTTGTCTTTATTTCTGAAAAACACGCTGCTGCCAAGCTTGATTTCAGCGCTCTCCACTATCTCTGTTTCAGACGCTGTAAGGTGCTGACGGCTTGTCCGAAAGTCAACCTTTACCTCCCGTAATGAAAACAGGGTAAAGGCAAGCAGGACCAGCAGCCCTACCAGAGCGACAATCACGCTAATTGCAATAATCCACCTTTTTTTCACACCTTATCCTTTTGACATCACCGCCAAGCGCGCACAGCTTCTCCTCCATGCGATAGTAGCCACGGTCAATCATCTCCACCCCGCTCACTGTGGTATAGCCCTCTGCGTACAGCCCAGCAAGCACCATTGCAGCCCCACCGCGCAAATCGTGAGCAACCACATCAGCGCCGTAGATTTTGTCCTTGCCATGAATGATGCAAACCCCATTTTTGCAACGAATATCACAGCCCATTTTGAGCAGCTCACCAATATGCTTGTTGCGCGATTCAAACAGCGTTTCAACGACCAAGCTGTAACCATTGCAGACAGCGGCGAGCGCCACAGACTGTGCTTGAAGGTCGGTCGGAAAGCCAGGATATACAGCCGTTTCGATTTCTCCAAACGATTGCAACTGCCCCTGCTTTTTCAAGACTATTTTATCATTATCATGATAGATTTTGCAAGAAGTTTTTGAAAGTTTTGCAATAAGTTCGCCGTTGTGCTTTGCAACCGCATTTTTCAGCACTACCTCGCCGCCGCACATTGCGCCAGCAATAAGAAGTGTGCCTGCCTCAATCCTGTCTGACAGCGCCTGAAAACTGCAACCGTGAAGCTCTGCAACCCCTTTGACCAAAATCATATTGCTTCCCGCACCTGTTATGTCAGCGCCGCAAGCATTCAAAAAGTTTTGCAGGTCGACAATCTCTGGCTCGCGTGCGGGATTGAAAATTCGAGTCACGCCATTTGCTAGCGCGGCAAGCATCATGATGTTTTCTGTCGCGCCTACGCTTGGAAAGGACAGCATAACGTCTTCCCCTTTCAGCCCTGTCGCGTCAGCGTATATGTAGCCATTCTTGTCAACAACCTTGCAGCCAAGCTGTTTTACTCCTGAAAGGTGTATGTCGATTGGCCGCAGCCCGATGTCGCAGCCGCCAGGATATGACACCTTTGCGACGCCCTGCCTGCCAAGGATTGGCCCGAGCGTAAATATTGATGAGCGCACACATGATGCAAGCTCGTTTGGCACATCGCTTGCCGAAAGCCGGCGGCAATCAATGTACAGGTCTTCGCGGCGAAGAATATCACTACACGAAAGAAACTTCTTTTGCAGCTCAGTTTCAAAGGTCTGGCTTGCGTCAACGCCATCAAGTTCAGGTTGAATTTCCGTCTTTTCGCAAGTGTCAACTTGGAAGTCGTTCTGGCTGTCATCACCCAAAAAATATGCCTTGCCGCCAAGATGGCGCAAAATCTTGCACATCGCGATCACATCGCTGTAACGCGGAACATTTTTCAGCAACACCTCGCCCTTTACCATGATGCAGGCTGCAATAATCGGCAATAATGAATTTTTGGCAGCATCAATGCACACCTCGCCTTCAAGTGTTTTGCCGCCCATAATGAAAAAACTATCCATAATACAGATATATGAGGGCTGGGTGAGGTTTGCTAATATTTTCACATTTGCGAGCGCAAATTGAATTTTTAGTGCTGTTTTTGCGCTTTTGCGCTTTTTTTGAGAAATTTTTTCAGTTT
>CAMLUY010000078.1 GCA_946487985.1 uncultured Clostridia bacterium | reverse complement strand
ATTATTGACTATATTAAATTTATCTTAAAAAATATTTGTCCATAAAAAATGATTTCCATGGCATTTTTTCGGTGTCTGGCGGACAAGCAAAAGTCATCTTTTGTTTTGTCACTGGGTGCACAAACTCCAAGCGCCCTGCCCAAAGACCAAGGTTGCCTGTTTGCTTGGATTTTTCTTGGCCATATTTATTATCGCCATACAGTGGGCAGTTGATACCTGCAAATTGAACGCGAATTTGGTGCGACCTGCCTGTATGCAGCTTGACTTCGACAAGCGCAAGTTCGCCTTCGGTTTGAAGAACTTTGTATGAAAGCTGGGCAAGTTTGGCGTCCTTTTCTGATTGAGGAACGATGCGCACAATATTGTTTTTCTCATCTTTCTTAAGATAATTTGTAAGAACATCTGATTTTTGCTTTGGCAGTTTTGATGTGACCGCATAGTAGATTTTATTGACGCTGCCTTCACGAATTTGCTGTGAAAGTCTGGCTGCCGCCTTTGATGTTTTGGCAAAGACCATTACACCGCCAGTAGGCCTGTCAAGTCTGTGAACAAGCCCAACAAAAGCCTCGCCTGGCTTGTTGTATTTTTCTTTGATGTAATTTTTCACCAGGGTAAGCATATCGGTGTCGCCTGTAATGTCTGATTGCGATGGAATGTTTTGCGGTTTGACGGCAACGATTATTTGATTGTCTTCAAAAAGAATCATCAGATTGTTTTCTGTCTGAGAGGTTTCAATGATTGTTTTTTCTGTCATGTTTGAACTACCTTTTATTCCAGATTTTTATGCCGCGATTGCCGCAAGGCAAAACTATGCCCTCGTCTGTCGGAAGACCAATTTCGTCGGCGTCGATATCCCCTGCGCCAAAGCAAAGGGTAAGCAAATTTTTGATTACGCCCGCTTGCAGCCCTGTTGTGTATGAAGAAATCAGCACAAAAAGCGGGTCGTCTGAGAGCACTTTCTTTGTAAGCAAAACAAAGTCATAAAGGTTGTCTTCAAGCCGCCACATTTCACCGCCTGTGCCTCGGCCATAGCTTGGCGGATCCATGATGATTGCGTCGTATTTGTTACCACGGCGAATTTCTCGTTCAAGAAATTTTTTGCAGTCGTCAACAATGTACCTTATATTGCTTATGCCATTGAGCGTGGCGTTTTCGCGAGCCCGCTCGACCATGCCTTTGCTGGCATCAACGTGAGTTACGCTTGCACCAGCAATCGAACACACAACGCTTGCTGCGCCTGTGTATGCAAAAAGATTGAGGACTTTTATGGGTCGTTTTGCGGATTCAATCAATTTCATCATGTCTGCCCAGTTTACCGCCTGCTCTGGGAATAGCCCAGTGTGCTTGAAGCCCATTGGTTTGATTGAAAACTTGATGCCTTTCCATGACACCTGCCACTCCTGCGGCAAGTTTTGATAGAACTGCCAGCCACCGCCCCCGCTTGATGAGCGTTTGTAGTGCCCACTGAGCCCTCTATATTTTGAAAGGTCTGTTTGCGCCCGCCAAATCACTTGTGGGTCTGGGCGAAGAAGAGTATATGCGCCCCAACGCTCCAATTTTTCGCCGTTACCTGTGGCGATTACTTGATATTCTGTCCAATCCTGAGCAATTTTCATGTTTTTTCCTTTATTTTTGATATCTTTGGCTTTATTATATCAAAATTGGCGGCATTTTACAAGAAAAATCAAGATTGCATAAGCAAACAAATTACGAAAACTATTGCAGGATTGTTTTTACGCTATTGTGCTATGGCTAAATAAAAAAAGGGCAAATATTTGCCACTTTTTTATTTTCTTGAAATGTAAGCTGTCAGCTTTTCACCATCAAAATCAAACTCCATTGAGTTTGTGCCATTTTCACCCTGAATAAGCGAGTCGCAAAGCGTGCCTTTCTTGATGGCGTCCGAATGTTTGAGAAGTGTTGTTGTCAGCTCCTCACTGCCAGAGATTTCAATCTTGATATGGTTGACAACCTCAAAGCCAGAGTCTTTTCGCAGGTTTTGAACGCGGCTGATAAATTCCTTTACCATGCCTTTCTCAACAAGTTCTTTTGTCAGAGTTGTGTCAAGAACAACGGTTATTGCGCCGTTTGACTCGCTTGAAAAGCCCTCTTTATTTTTCAGCGATATGAGAAGGTCGGCTTCGGTCAGCTCAACCGTCTGTCCGTTCACCTCAAACTTTAAGCTTTCGCCATGACGGACTTTGTTTGCAACTTCGATGCCATTGACGGAGGCAAGATAATCCTTGATTCCGCCAAGCAGCTTGCCATATTTTGGCCCAACAGTGCGAAGCTGCGGCTTGATTTCATATGACACATACTCGTCAGCGTTATGCAAAAATTCAATATTTTCAACATTCAGTTCGTCTTTAACGAGCGCTGCAAGCTCGTCATCAAGGTGAAGGTCATTGTTTGAGCAAACTATCACCTTTGAAAGCGGTTGTCTGTTTTTGACATTGCTTGCGCTGCGGCAAGTACGGCCAAGGTTGACAATTTCAAGTACTTTATCCATGCCTTCATTAAGTTTTGCGTCTATTGCCTTTTCATCGGCCACAGGGAAAGCGCAGAAGTGCACCGACTCAGGAGCGTTTTTGTCTAGGCTGCGAACAAGGTTTTGGTAAATTTCTTCTGTGATGAAAGGCACGAATGGTGCAGCGAGCTTTGAAAGGCCGACCAGCACCTCATACAATGTCTTGTATGCGGCAAGCTTGTCGCCTGTGGCTTCACTGCCCCAGAAGCGCTCGCGAGAGCGACGGATATACCAATTTGAAAGGCGGTCAACAAAATCGCTGATTGCGCGAGCTGGCGTTTGCATGTCATATTTTTCAAGGCAGCTGTCAACGACTTTGATGAGCGCGTTATAGTCAGAAAGCAGCCATTTGTCAAGGAATGACGGCTTGCAATCTGCAAAAGAATATTTTGTAGGGTCAATCTGGTCAATTTCAGCGTAGAGCACGTAGAAGCAGTATACATTCCACAGCGTGCCCATGAACTTGCGTTGAAGGTCAACAAGGTTCTCCTCGATGAAAGGCAGTCCCTGAGCTGGGTTGCAGCTTGAAAAGAAGTACCACCTTACACCGTCAGCGCCATATTTTGAAAGCACATCCCATGGGTCAACACCATTTTTGAGCGACTTACTCATTTTTAGCCCGTTTTTGTCAAGCACAAGCCCAAGCACATTGCAGGCTTTAAATGGTGCTTTGCCAAACACTGCGGTATTGACAGAAAGCAGTGTGTTGAACCAGCCACGCGTTTGGTCGATTGCCTCACTGATGTAGTCAGCACAAAAGGCCTTGTTGAAGGTGTCCTGATTTTCAAACGGATAGTGATATTGCGCGAAAGGCATTGAGCCGCTGTCGAACCAGCAGTCCATAACCTCTGGTGTACGCGTCATTGTCTTGCCGCAGACTGGGCAAGGGAATGTGATTTTGTCAAGTGTTGGCTTGTGCAGGTCGAGCTCGCCTGTAACGCCTGAAAGTTGTCTGAGCTCGGCTACGCTGCCAATGACGTGAATGTGCCCCTCTGGGCATTTCCAGAATGGCAGTGGTGTGCCCCAAAAGCGGTTTCGCGAAATATTCCAGTCGATATTGTTTGCAAGGAAGTTGCCCATTCTGCCATTTTTGATGTGGTCTGGCAGCCAGTTGATGTGCTGATTGTTTTCAACCAGCTGGTCGCGAATTGCAGTGGTCTTGACGAACCATGCGTCTTGCGCGTAGTAAAGCAGCGGGCTTTTGCAGCGCCAGCAGTGTGGATATGAGTGCTCAATAGGCTGAACTTTGAAAAGCTTGCCTGAATTTTTCAGTTTTTCAACGATATATTTGTCGGCATCTTTGGTGAACATTCCGCCAAATTCGGTCTTGTCTGACATATTGCCGTTTTCATCGACAAGCTGTACAAAGCTGATGCCGTACTTGGTTGCTACCTTATAGTCGTCCTCACCAAAAGCAGGCGCGATGTGGACAATACCAGTGCCGTCTTCGGTGGTTACGTAATCGTCAACAGTGACAAAGTAACCCTTTTCCACTTCGTCAGCAACATAGTCAAAGAGCGGCTGATATTTGTGACCTTCGAACTCGTAGCCCTTTTTCGAGTAAAGCTTTTTTACAGGCTGGTCAAACAAAGTTGGAATCAGTTTGTCAAGCATAACAAAGTTTGTGCCGTCAACCGTAAACTTTGTGTAAAGCTCGTTCGGGTTCATGCAAAGCGCAACGTTTGATGGCAGCGTCCAAGGCGTTGTCGTCCACACAAGGAAATATGTGTTGTCATCTTCAAGCGACTTGAATTTCACGTATACCGAGTTTTCTTTGAGGATTTTATAGTTGTCGCCATTTTCAAGCTCGGCTTTTGAAAGCGAGGTGCCGCAGCGTGGGCAATATGGCACAACTTTATGCCCCTGATAGATAAGGCCTTTTTTGTCCATCTCTTTCAGTGCCCAGAAGACGCTTTCAATATAGTTGTTGTCATAGGTGATGTATGGGTTGTCCATGTCTACCCAATAGCCGATTTTTTTGGTCAGGTCCTCCCACATCGACTTGTATTCCCACACCGAGCTTTTGCACAGCTGAATAAATTTATCGATGCCGTAGTGCTCGATATCCTTTTTGCCTGAGAAGCCAAGTTTTTTCTCGACTTCGACCTCAACTGGCAGTCCGTGCGTGTCCCAGCCAGCTTTGCGGTAGATGTAGTACCCTTTCATGGCCTTGAAGCGAGGAATAACGTCCTTCATTGCGCGAGTAAGCACGTGACCAATGTGAGGCTTGCCGTTGGCAGTTGGCGGACCATCATGCAGCACAAAATATTTGTCGCTGTTTTTGTTCAGCTGCAAGCCTTTGTCAATTATTTTGTTGTCCTCCCAAAATTTCAGGATTTTTGCCTCGTTTGCAACGAAATCAAGTTTTGGTTCAACTTTTCTGTACATTTTACCCTCCTTTTTATACAAAAAAGCCGCAGTGTTCTACAAGAGCCCATTGCGGCTTTATACCACTTGTACACTTTCCTATGAGCAAACACTCACGTCATCTGTAACGGGATTTCCCGGCAGTCCACTACTAGCCAAACGGCTTTCGCGGCTGCGAACCCGGATAGCAAAATACATTGTCAGAATCTGAAACCGAAATGTAGTATTC
>CAMLUY010000077.1 GCA_946487985.1 uncultured Clostridia bacterium | reverse complement strand
CATGTTGTCCGCCCTTCTTTACCACTGTTGAGAAGTCGCGCTCTGCATAAACGTCAATATTGTCTGCTTTGCCTTTATTGACAGGCAAATTCATGAGAGGGCTGTTGTCATTAAGAATTGACTTGCTTTCAAAATTTGCGAAGCCATAATTGAAAAGCTTTGTGCACTCATTGAAGCGTGTTTGGCTGTTGCTTGCGCCGATAACGACAGAGATGAGTCGCATACCATTTCTTTCGGCTGACGCTGAAAGGCAGCAGCCAGCTTCATTTGTCGAGCCTGTTTTGCCACTATCGCAGCCCTGATAGTACTTGATGAGTCTGTTTGTGTTTACAAGCTCTGTTTTGCGTCCTGATGGGTGAACGAGCTCGTCCATCCAAATGCTGCTGAATTTGTGGTAAAGCTCATGTCCTGTAACCTCTTTGAGCACTACCGCGCAGTCCTGAGCGCATGAGTATTGTTCTGGCGCTGGCAGACCTGTGCAATTCACATAGTTTGTGTCATTCATGCCAAGCGCTTTTGCTTTTTCATTCATTTTTACAACAAAGGCGTTTTCACTGCCGCTGATATGCTCGGCAAGAGCGACTGAGGCGTCGTTGGCTGAGGCCATGATTACGCTTTTCAAAAGGTCGCCTGCGCTGTATTCAACATATGGGTCGATGAATACCTGGCTGCCGCCCATGCCTGAGGCGTTTTCTGATGTTGTAATCATTGTATCCTCTTTAAGGTTGCCTTTATCAAACTCGTCAAGCACAAGCGAAATCGTCATCAATTTTACCATACTTGCGATTGGCAGATGGGCTTTTGTGTTGTGCCCGTAAAGAATTGTGCCAGACGCGTAGTCGACAAGACAGGAACTTTTGCAGGTAAGGTCAACTTCACCCTCTGCAAGCGACGTGATTGGCGCGCTGCCGCAAATGGCTGTGACAAGCAGTAATGCCATCATACAAAAAATAAAGATCTTTTTCATAAAACTTCTCCTTTGCAGATAGTTTTTTCAAAAATCTTTATTTTATTCTATTCATATCAAAAAATGTTTTAAATTACCAAAATGATTTTTGCGCTGAAAAGCAGCAAAAGCAGTGATTCGATGATGCAAAGCAGTATCAAGATTATCAAAGTTGTAAGCGCGATCTTGGTTTTTTGGCGAGGTGTGCTGCATGAGCCAAAACATCTGCAATCATTGAAGGTCTTTGACATTAGAATATAGAATATGCACAGCGTTGCAAGCACCAGAAGCTGGCATGGCAGCGCGACTATTACCGAAATTACCACGCCTGAAAAGCCGTACACTACTATCATCAAGCAGGCGTTCAGGCCAAGCAGATAACTGCGATATGCAAGGAATATCAAGGACACTGGAAAGAGATATTTTGTTGTTGAGCAGCCAAAAAGCAACAAAAACATTACCAGCATGGAAAGCAGTCTGGTGAAAAAGGTTGACGGGCTGACCTGGTTTGAGGATATATCGACTACCCCAAAATTGTCATTAACAAAAATGCTTTTGTGAGTGCGAATGGCCACAATTATGCCGGTAAGCAGCGCAATCAAGAGAGCAATTACTATGGCGAGAAATTTAATCTTGCAAGATTTGATATTGTCAAAAATGAAATTTCTTCCAGAGATAAATATGCGGTTTTTGTTTTTATTTGTCATATTGTAATGTATGACAAATCCTCAAAAAAAGAACAGGAATGACAAAATGTTAAAACTCTTCAAGCAGTTTTTCGGCAAACGCCTTTACATGCTCATATGTCAAGCCGCCTTGAAAATATGCAATGTATGGCGCACGGATTGGGCTGTCGCAAGAAAGTTCGATTGATGAGCCGCCTACAAAAGTGCCAGCTGCCATGATTACCTGGTCGGTATATCCTGGCATATCCCAAGGAAGTGGCAACACATAGCCGTCGACAGGCGATACTTTTTGGACTGTTTGAACAAACTTTATCAGCTCCTCTGCCGTATTGAATACAACAGATTTTACAATGTCCTGAGGCTGTTCGCTGTTGTCTGGTATGACGGTATAGCCTTTGTCAGCCATTATTTGACCAACAAGCGCTGTGCCTTTTAATGCCTGAGCAACTGTGTGCGGAGCAAGAAACAGACCTTGATAGAATAGGCGATAACCCATTTCAAAAGAGCCGACTTCAAGTTTTAGCGAAGGATTTGTGTAGCGCGTTGCAATCATATCAATAGCCCTTTCGCTGCCAACGATGTATCCCCCTGTTGGCGCAAGCCCGCCGCCTGGGTTTTTTATCAGTGAGCCAACAACTATGTCTGCGCCTACGTCTGTCGGTTCAATGTCGTCAACAAATTCGCCATAGCAGTTATCGACAACAATAAAGCTTTGAGGCGAAAGCGACTTTATCAGCTCAAAAACAGGCTTTATGTCATACGGCGAAAGTGCCTTTCTGTTGGTGTAGCCGCGTGAACGTTGAAGATAAACCACGGCTGGCTGCAATTCGCGCAGGCTGGCAGTGATTGCGTCGACATTGAAACTGCTGTCGGGATTGAGCTCAATCTGCTGATACTTCACGCCAAACTGTTCGAGAGAGCCATTGCTTTTGCCGAAAAGGGTTTCTTGCAGAGTGTCATACGGCATGCCTGTAATTGAAAGCATTGTATCGCCAGGTCGCAGCAGGCCATAAAGCACTGTACTGATGGCATGAGTACCACATGTGAGGATTGGCGAAACGATTGCTTTTTCACCGCCAAAAATCTTGGCATACACTTTGGCAAGCGTGTCACGGCCGACATCGTCATAGCCATAGCCAGTTGAACCCGCAAAGCACTGTGATGACACCTTGCAGTCGATAAAGGCTTGAAGTACCTTCTTTTGGTTTTTGAAAGCTATTTCATCAATCATCGCAAAGCGATTTTCAAGTTTTTTTTCTGCTTCAACTATTTGTTTGCTGAGAGCCATGGTTTTGCCTCCTTTATTATTTGCGATAGTATTTCTTTTTTATCAGAGTTTGTCACGTAGTGCACGCCTTCCATGCCGCGAAGGAATGTCAGTTGGCGCTTTGCGTAGTTGCGTGTATGCTGTTTGATTTTTTCTGTCATGGTCTGTTTGTCAATCTCGCCGTCAAGATACTGGCAAGTTTCTTTATATCCAATAGCGCGCAATGGTGGCACATCACGGCCATATTTTTCCAAAAGGTTTTTCACCTCTTCAATCAGACCGTTTGCAAGCATTTTATCCACCCTTTTGTTGATACGCTCGTAGGCAAGTTGGCGGTCAGGCGTAAGAGCAAAAATAATGCTGTCGTATTGCTTTTGAGCCTTTGCGGTTTTTTGTCCGCCTGAGAGGGCTATTTCAAGCGCTCGTACAAGCCTTGTTTTGTTGTTCACGTCTATTTTATCGGCTGCGCCAGGGCAAAGGGTTTCAAGGCGTTTGGCAAGTTCGTCACCACCCTTTTCATCATATTCTTGTTCAAGCTGACGTCTGAGCTCTGGATTTGGTTTGGTGTCGCCAAGATTGTAACCAAGCAGCAAGGCTTTCACAAAAAGTGCTGTACCGCCAACAACTATTGGCAGGTGCTTGCGAGAGGTAATCTCTTGTATTTTTTGTTTGGCAAACTCGACAAATTCATGAGTATTAAATTCCTCGTTCGGACTGACAATGTCTATGCCAAAATGAGGAATGCCTTTTGTTTCAGCCTCTGTGATTTTTGCCGAGCCTATATTAAAGTCGCGGTAAACTTGAACTGAGTCAGCCGAGATTATTTCTCCATGAAAAACCTTGGCAAGCTCAACTGCTACGTCGGACTTGCCCGAACCTGTCATACCAAGCAAAAACAGCACTTTTTCTTTCATTTTTGTCCTTTATTTTTTGGTTTTGGTTTCGACTTTTTGATATTTCGGTTTTGGTTTTCAAGGCATCGCTTTGTTGGGGTTTTAGGGTTTAATTGGACGCGATAACTGAAATGTATTACACAATGCGCTTGAACATTTTTTCAAATTCGTGGCGTGTTATCACAAGGGTTATTGGTCTTCCGTGCGGGCAAAGCATTACGCCTTTTCGCACCTGTTCAATGAGATAAGCGCACTCATCTTTTGTGATATTGTCGCCGGCCTTGATTGCGTGTTTGCAGGCGGTTTGGCAAAGCTTTTCATGAATGTAGTCGCTTGGTTTTTTTGCCCACTCACCATTTTCTTTGAGAAGCTCATCGACAAATTTATCAAGCTGCAAATAGCAAAGGACAAAAGGCAAACTGGTAATTTTGAAAGTATTGCCATTTTTTTCAATAATAAAGCCAATGTTTTCAAGGTCGTCAAGCAGTCCGTCGATTTGAGATGCTTCTTTTGCACCAACAGTAAAGGTGTACGGCGCAAGCAAATCCTGCCTTGCAATGTTGCCTTCGTCTATGCTTTTGACAAGCTTGTCATAAAGAAGGCGCTCGTGAGCCGCATGCTGGTCGATAAAATACACACTGTCAGCATGCTCAATGACAATGTATGTTGAAAACAAAGTGCCAAGTATTTTCATCTCCGACTTTATGTCAGCATTCAAGAAGCTTTCAACAGACGATTTTTCTTGAATTTCATTGATGTACTTTTGTTCAGATTTATCAAAGAAGATTCGCGAATCGTCTTTTGAAGTGATGATATACTCTTTTTTTAAAGATAGATTTTGAAGGCTTTTCAGTTCGTCATCTTTTTCGCCATTTTCTTTGTTTTCAGCGTCAACAATACCTTTTTCTCTTTCATAGTCAGAAACCTTTTTGATTTCTATTCCAAAATCATCAGGATTGAGTAGTGGTGCATCACGGTCAAACAGGTCTACGCTGTACGAGCGCCCCTCTCCCGAAGGAGTCCAGCTGTTTTTCTGCTGTGAAGATCGACCGGAGTTTTGAGCATTCTGCGAAGGCGAAACATAAGATGAAGCACTTGCATGCGTTGAACCACTGGCGCTTTCATTGTTTTGTGAAGTATTGTTTTGTTTCTGCGATGGTGAAACCGACGGAATGCGGTCATAATCGGATATTTTGCTGTCTTCAAAGGAGAAATTTGCAATCTGGTCAACCGAAAGTAAAGCATTTTCGACTGCACGTCTGACAATAGAGTAAATTTTGTTTGGATTGTCAAACTTGACTTCACGTTTTGATGGGTGGACATTGACATCAACACAATCAGCTGGCAACTTTAATGACAGCACATATACAGGAAATTT
>CAMLUY010000076.1 GCA_946487985.1 uncultured Clostridia bacterium | reverse complement strand
TATTTTATTTTATTCAAGCTCGGCTTCAACGTCGTCAGCAACTTTTTCTGGCTGACAAACAGAGGCAATTGCATTGACAAGATATTGATTTGTTTGCGCTTTTTCATCGCTCAAAACGCGATCAAAGGTGCTTTCCAAATCTACATTTTCTTTATTCAAAATAATATCAGAGATGCAGTTTTGAAACATGTTGTTTACAAAGCCCTGCATATCTTCTGGTGGAACTATCTTTTTTGTGGTTGTGGCTTTTGTTACAAAAGACTGTACCTGGTCGTATGCCTGGTTGACATATCTCTGTGACATGTATGGGTCATCAAGGCTTTTTGCAAGCGAAGATATTGCATGACGCATTCCGCCTTCAAATCTTCTTGTCAGACCTTCGATTGATGACAAGCGATTATCATCAAAGGTGTAGTTTACAAAATGTGTTTTCGCACGAAATTCGGTCCCATCAGCTCGTTGCATAACATAGCAAATGTATGTTTTGCCATTTTCGATGACTGGATAAGAGTCAACAATGAACTCTCTTTTTTTGTATTTTCTCATTTTCAAATCTCCCTTTTTTATCAAGCTTGCTTGACATATTGTTGCATTGGAATTTCACCATGCTTTGACAAAAAGATTTTGCAATCTGGTTTCATCATGTCTATATTCTATCAGAGTTTGTCACATTTGTCAATACCAAGATAAGATAAAAATAAAGTTGTTCGTCAAAAATCGACAAAAGGCACTAATTTTGACAAAGTTTGCATTTTACTTGACAATATATTTAAAATGCTCATAATATATTTTTATCAAAAACGCCACGTATTTGTGATGCAATGAAGGTGTTTGAAAAAGGAGGGAGTGATGAAAGACTTTATCAAAGCGCTTGATGAGCTGCCACTGCTGGTGAAAATAATCCTTGCACTGCCAGTGATTGACATTGTTTGGGTGATTTACAGAATCATCAAATCAGTTGCAAGTGAAAATACTCTTGGCATTGTGCTTGGTGTGTTACTGCTGATTATTGGCATGCCATTTTTGTGGCTGATTGACATAATTACTTTGATTGTGTACAACAAGGTATTGTGGCTTGAATAAAAAACCTCAAAATATTGACGTTTCAGACTGCTGAAAAGCGGCGCGGTCGAAAAATTTGGAAGAGGAAATTTTTCTTACTTCGTTTGCTGCAAAACGCCCAAGAACAGTCATTTAGCATACTAAACTCCTGTTTTGTGCTTTTTGCGAGCCTCGTCCCGCTTGTTTTTGAGCGGTCTGAAATAATGTTTGCGTGCAAAACGTCAAAATATTGACGTTTTTTTTGTAAAAAATGAAAAAATGTGTATAATAAAATCATAAAAGATTTTTTTACAAAGTTTTGATTTGCTGTTGCAAACTCTTTAATGATTTGCAGCTGAAAAACAAAGGAGGGCAGATGGCAGGTACAAGTTTCGATGACGACGAGTTCGACGACCTTTATGACGATGAATTTGACGAAGGCGATGAAGATGACGATTTTGATGAAGACTATGACGAAGATGATGAATACGGCGTTGATGATTCTGAAAATGAATATGATGACGATGCAATAGCTGACGGAATGGAAGATGATACTGGTGAGGATGACGGCTATGGCGAAGACATCGGCGACGGTTACGGCGTCGACGACACCCAAGGTCAACAGACGAAGGCAAAGCGCAAGAAAAAAAATGACAATGCGCAAGACGAAAATAAAGAAGGTGAAGTCAATTTTCCTATTAGAGGGAAATCCAAATTTACGCTTAACGTCAATCAAATGCACAAAGATGCCAAACGCTTTGGCTGCCTGATGCGTACACAGATGAAGTGTCCAAAATGTCATCAACAGTCAATTTGGACAGAGCCTGTCGCGCCTTCTCTTTTCCGCGGCATGGTATGGGGCGTGATAGGTCTTCAACGCACGCAAAGGTATGTATGCTTGAATGCGAAATGCAAAGCCTTTTATGGCAAGCACAAATCTCGCTTCAAAGTCAATGCAACAGGTCGTTTGCAATACACGCATATTCCTACTGGCGTTGATGCCAACCCATTCCACATAGACATGTAAAAAACTGCAAACTTATGAAGCGCTGAAAAATATAAGCATTTCGCAAATTTGCAGTTTTTTTATATCAATTTTACAAAATTTTTATAAATTTACTTAAATTTTATCAAAAATTAAAAATTTTCAATAAATATTAGTAAAAATTAAAATTTTGACTGAAATTATCGGTTTTGTTCATCAATTATCATAAAGGTTGCTGCCAATAAAAACCGGCTCGCAGCTGATGTTGATGCCCAGCTTTTTGAGGGCTTGCTCCTCAGCGGCTGGCAGAATATATGTGCTGTGCGCCTCGCAGCCTTTGAGAAGAGGAAGCATTTTGATTGCCTGACGGGCTTTTTTGTTTTGGTGTGATGATACCGCCAAGGCGAGCAGTACATCGTCAAGCGACAGCAAACTGTTCTTTGAGTGCAAATATTCTGTTCGCAAATTGACGATTGGCATTAAAATATTGTCGCTGATGATGTAAAAATCATCGTCCATACCAGCAAGAGTGCGCAGCGCATTGAGTATCATCGCGCCGCTTGCCGAAATGATTTTTTTGTTTTTGCCGTATACCATTTCGCCATCTGGCAGCTCAATAACTACGCAAGGGAAGCCGCTTTCCTGACTTATTTGTTTGGAAATGTCAACAACAGGCAAAAAGTTTGTGGATATTTCAAGTTCAGCCATCAGGCTTTTTGTGCGCTCTACTGTTTCATAAGATGCCATTCCTCTGCGATAGTCGCATTCAGCTTTGAAATATCTGCGCACAACTTCCCGTTTTGCTGCATTTTCAACGACGTCGTTGTCAATGATTGCATCGGCAACGCAGTTCACCCCCATATCGGTTGGCGATTTGTAGATCTCGCTTGACGAAATCTTTTTCAGTATGTTTTTCAGCACTGGAAAGACTTCAATGTCGCGGTTGTAATTGACCGTCAGTTTGCCATAGGCATTGAAATGATAGGGGTCAATTTGGTTGATATCTTTCAAATCAGCGGTAGCGGCTTCATAGGCGATGTTTACAGGGTGTTTGAGTGGCAGATTCCAGACAGGGAAGGTTTCAAACTTGGCATAGCCAGCCTTTACGCCACGCTTAAATTCGTGATACATTTGACTGAGGCAGGTTGCAAGCTTGCCGCTTGACGGCCCTGGCGCTGTAACGATGACAAGTGGGCGGGTGGTTTCAATGTATGGGTTTGCGCCATAGCCTTCATCGGATACAATGATGTCCACCTGGTCAGGATAGCCTTTTGTGTAGCGGTGAAAATACACGCGCTCGCCACGCTGTTCAAGTTTTTGAGCGAACTTGGTCGCTGACGGCTGGCCTTTGTACAGTGTGATGACGATTGACGACACATACAGTCCAAGGCTTCGCAGGTTGTCAATAAGGCGCAGCATTTCATTGTCATAGCTCAGCCCAAGGTCTGCACGAATCTTGTTTTTTTCAATATCGTTTGCCGATATGCAGAAAATGATTTCGGCTGTATTTTTCAGCTTGACCAAAAGCTTTGTTTTGATGTTTGGGTCAAAACCAGGCAAAACGCGGGCGGCATGCAGGTCGTCAAAGATTTTGCCGCCAAATTCAAGATAAAGTTTTCCTGAAAACATATTAATTCGTTCAAGGATTTTTTCGCTTTGGTTGTTCAGATAGATTTCGTTGTCAAAGCCAAGCTTTTGTTGGAATTGTCTTTTCATTTTTCACCTCTTTTCGACTATTTTTGCACTGCAAATTAAAACCTATCACAAGTATACAATAAAATTTCCAAAATTTCATAGTAATTTTTTTGAATTTTGTATTGATAATTATTCTTGAATATTTTGCGATTGGTTGATTTTGTGCTAAAATGAATTGAACAGCCCAAAAGGACAAATATGAAAAAAGTATTAATTTTGACGGTTACTGCTGGCAACGGGCACAACGCCTGCGCGCAAGTAATGAAAAATAAACTTGAAAAGATGGGGGATTGTGAGGTTAAGGTCATTGACTATCTCAAATCTTTTTCTAATCGGCCAAGCGTATGGGTTGTCGATAAGGGCTATAATATCGCGGTCAGCAAGTTCAGGCATGTGTACAATTTTTTCTATAACTACTTTCTTGGGCTTGACCCCGACAGAAGGTTTCACTGTCCGGCACAGGGCGTTGCGCGCTCGGGTATGAGCGGACTTTTGCGCGAAATCTATACTTTTCAGCCTGACGTAATTTACTGCACTCATTTTTATCCTGCAATGGCAATCACAAATCTCAGGCTGGCGTATGATATTCCTGCCAAAGTGGTTGTTGCAAGCCTTGACTATGTCAACTCGCCCTTTTGGGAAGCCTGCATCGGCGTAGACTTTTTGACGCTGCCAAATCAGGACTTTGCGCCAGACTGCGAGCGACGAGGATTTTTACCCGTTCAGCTTTTACCGTATGGCATTCCGATTGATGAAAAATTTTTCTGCCAGATTGATAAAGCGCAGGCAAGGCAGATGGTGGGACTAAAAGATGACGTCTTCACAATCCTTGTGATGTTCGGCGGGGGAAGCTGGTCGGGCGGATACAAGAATTTCTGTGACCTCATCAAGGCCTGCAAGGGCAGAAATGTTCAGATTATTGTCATCAATGGCAAAGACCATCGCGCCTTTAAAAAAGTGGCAAAAAAGCACATACCGCAAGGCATCAGTGTGTTGAACGTGGGCTTTACCAAAGATGTTGAGAAATATATGGCGGCCTCTGATGTCCTTGTCAGCAAGGCTGGCGGAGCGCTGTCGACCGAGGCAATCAGCATGGGGCTGCCCCTGCTTGTAACAAGAAAAGTCCCAGGTCAGGAAATTTACAACTTCAAATATTTGAGGGATAAAGGCGTAGCAAGCAGCTTTAAAAACGCAAAACAGCTGTGCAAATTGCTCGACGACCTGATTGATGATAGCGAAAAGCTGCTCGGTGGGCGCGAAAAGTGCGCGGCGCTTCAAAGGAATGCCACTGCTCAGCTTTCACAGCTGCTGCTTTCGCAGCCGCAGGCTGCATATCCGGAGAACTGCTTGCAAACAGACTTTGCAAAAGTCAAAAAAAACGTGCGCAAGGCTGTCCGTGGCATTGATGAACTGGAAAAGATAAACCACAAAACTATCAAGAGAGAGCAAAATT
>CAMLUY010000075.1 GCA_946487985.1 uncultured Clostridia bacterium | reverse complement strand
TCAACGACGCGGCAAACTTTGACCTTTCAAACATCACAATAACCATAATTGATGCCGGCAAGACCTATCTGCCAGAGTCTGACTACACAATCGACGGCGGCAACATTGCAATCAACGGATTTGGTGACGCAAGCGGCAATGTTGTAATACCTGAAAAGGTCTCAGTTGCAGGTGACGGTCTGATTGCAGGCGATGACTATACGGTGACAACAATCGGCAACAGTGCTTTTACTGGTAACACTGACATCACAAGCGTGACACTGCCTGAAACAATTACTTCTATTGGCAACGGCGCGTTCACAGGTTGCTCAAATCTGTCAACTATCAACTTGCCAGAGGGCTTGACCGAGATTGGTAAGGAGGCTTTCAGAAGCTGTGGAAGTTTGACAGATATTGTACTTCCTGACACATTGAAAACAATTGGCGCCGGTGCTTTTATTGGCTGCTATTCAATTTCAGGCACACTGAATATCCCAGCCAGTGTTGAAAACATTGGCACAAGCGCTCTTATTTTGCAGGGGTTGACTGCATTCACGGTGGACGCGGACAGCCAGCGCTTCACGGCATTTGAAGGCATACTTTACAGCAAGGACATGAAGCGTTTGATTGTATGCCCAACTGAAAAAGTCTGCATTGATTTTGTAATGCCAAACACCGTTGAAATTGTTGAGGAAAGTGCGTTCCGAGTTTGCAACGGTCTCAGCGGCACGCTGACATTGTCTTCAAACTTGACGACCATCAAAGCATCGGCATTCTATTTTGCCTCACGTCTCAGCGGCACATTGACCATACCTGCTAGTGTGACAACTATTGAGGGAAATGTTTTTAGCCACAGCGGATTTTCAGAAATTGTCGTTGCTGAGGGTAATACAGTATACAAAAGCCAAGATGGTGTACTTTACAATGCGGCAATGACTTCACTTGTTCAGTATCCACGCAGTAAAAAAGGCGCAAGCTTCACCATTCCGTCAACTGTGAGGCGTATTGAAAGTCATGCTTTTGGCTCTTGTACCATATTGACATCGGTAACTTTGCCATCAAACCTTCAATATATTAGCAGCATGGCTTTTTACAGAGCGGAAAACCTTACAGGCAATCTTGTGATCCCGTCAACGGTCACATACATCGGCGATGCGGCATTTTCGAGCTGCAATTATTCATCTTTCAGCATTGACAATGCTTATTACACGACGGTTGATGGCGTGCTGTACAATGCCGCGAAAACCAAGATTATCAACTATCCGATAGGCAGCACAGCAGAAAGTTTTACAGTGCCAAGTACGGTGACAATTATTGGACCATATTCCTTCCAAGATGCAGCCAATCTCAAAAGCATAACAATCCCATCAAGTGTTACAACCATTAATGGCACTGAGGTTTTCTACAACTGTACCAATTTGGCGACGGTCTATGTTGATAGCGCCTCAGTTGCGGCGTTGCTTTCAAGCAGGGCAGCAGCAGGATATTTGATTCAAAATGCCACAACTGTGTATGTTTCAGAAAACGCAGCACTTTCGCTGCCTGAGGAGTTCAGCATCATATTCAGGCAAACCTCGTCTGACCAAGGCGGATACAGAAAATATTCGGCTGCATAGCTAAATGCGCAATATCTTTATGCACAAATCTTGTTATTTGAACAATAGAATATTTGAGCGTAAAATATTTTGCAAGACCGATTATTGCCGTACAAACTCACGGAAAGGTGAATTTAATTACCAGTTTAATAAAAGCAGAGCGTTTCACTCTGCTTTTTTCTCGCAAACTTTTCGACTATTGATTTTCTCTGCCTGGTGTGTCGGCTTTATTTTTTGATGTGGAATGTTTTGAATCTTCGGGCGTTTGTGAAGACGGGCTCTCATTTTGAATTGCGCGATATTTTCGTCGTTTTTTGAATATCTTTTCTTTCACAACGGCTGAATTCAATGTAAGTTTGTCCGTATTTTTGATTTTAGATCTGGCTTTGTTGACTTTGTTTTTAAAGATTGACACCTCTTTCATAAAGTCGCCGTCGCCCAGAGTTTCTGTGACCGCCGAGGAGTACACAAAGGCGTTTTCATCAATCTCATTGACCAGGCGTTTGATTTCATGCGCTTGCAATTTTGGAATCAGCGACAGAAGCATGGTCTTTTTCTTTTTGCTGAACATGCCCTCAGCCTCCATGCGTGTTACGCCGCGATGAAACTTTTCAAGGATTGCTTGGGCGATTTCTTCGTCTTTATCGCAAATGATGTAAAATGCAACCACTCGTTTTGAATCATCAAGCACAAGATTGGTCGCCATTGAGCTGAGTACGGTTGTTACAAGCGCGTACAGACCTATCACTATTTCGCCAGTTGTTACAACGCCAAGAATCAGGACTACTGCATTGATGAACAGCAGGCAATAGCCGGTTTTGATTTTAGGGAAGTGTTTGTTGATCAGCGCTCCTGCAATATCGCTGCCGCCAGTTGAGCCGCCAAAGCGCAGGGCAAGACCGACCGAAAAGCCGAACAGCATGCCGCCAACAATGCAATAAAGAAGTCTGTCAATTTCATCTACTGGCAGGTTGGCAATTCCTGGTATCGCGCCGAACTGCATACCCAGCGTATAAAACCCAATGCCAACGCCAGACAAAAGCAGAAATTTCCAGCCAAAGACTTTGAGCGCGAAAGCGAAAATTACAATATTGATGACCAGATAGATTATTGACGTTGGTATGTTGATGTCGCCGCGCAGAAAAAGGTTGTGAATGATAAGCGAAAAACCCGACAAGCCTGTCGGTATAATGCCAGTCGATTCAAAAAAGGTTTTGAAAGTCACGCCGCCCAGCACGCCGGCAAAGGCTACGCACAATATTTGCAGGGCAAGTTTTGACATGTTTTCTTTTCCTAAAAGCGGATTTGTATTCTTTTTCATATTTCAAATATACCATATATTTTTACAAAATTGAAAATGAATTTGCTTTTTTTCATGATAAGTTGCTTTTTTTCATGATAAGTTGCTTTTTAAGTGTTTGTTTTTTATTGAAATAACCTAAAAATAATCAGAAATGCTCGCAATATTGATTTTAATTTGACTTTTATGTCAAATTTATTCATACTATAAACATGGAAAAATGTCTGTTTGTTTTCAACCCGCAAAGTGGTAAAGGAAAAATCAAAAAGAATCAAGAAAAAATTGAAAAACTGCTCAGTGAAAAATATCAGGTTGAGGTCTGCCCCTCGCAGTACGCAGGCCACATAGGGCAAATGGTGCTTGAAAAGGGGGGCGACTGCTCGATTATTGTTGTCGCTGGCGGTGACGGAACGCTCAACGAAGTCGTCAACAGCATCAGCCGACTTGAAAGAAAGCCCAAGATTGGCTACATCCCGTCAGGCACAGTCAATGATGTTGCGCGCTCGCTGCGCATACCAAAAAAGATTAAAAAAGCTGTCAAAGTCATTTTGCAAGGCGACGCCTTCGCTCACGACATATTCAGAATGAATGACAGATATGGCATTTATGTGTGCTGCGCAGGGCTGTTCACCGAATCAAGCTATGCCACCAGCCAGTCGCACAAGCGCAGAATGGGCAAGATTGCATATGCCTTTCATGGCATTAAAAAGGTCTTTTCAACGCCAGCCGTGAAGCTGAAACTTACCTATGATGGCGGGCAGGTTGAAGACAAATTTGCGCTCATGCTTGTACTCAACTCTCGCAGCGTTGCCGGTTTGAAAATCAATCGTAAAGCCAGTCTGAATGATGGATTTGTTGATGTTGCTCTGATCAGGACAGAGAAAGACAAGGTCAATCTGCGCGGCATTTTCAGAGTGGTAAAGTTTTTCCTGTTCGGGCTGCCTAAAAAATCCAGCAAAAATATCAAAATTTTCAAACTTGACAAATTCAACATTGAAACAACCACCGATACAATAATCAATCTTGATGGTGAAAAGATTGGTGCGGGCAGCTTTGACTTTGAGGTGGTCAAAGCTGGCGTGCAAATAATTGTGCCAAATTCAAAGAAATTGATGAAAAATTAATAAAAAAATAAATTTTAGGAGGAAATTTTATGAAAAAACTTGTTTTTTATCGCTGCCAAGTTTGCGGCAATGTGGTCATCAAACTGGTCGACAAAGGTGTGCCTGTATTTTGCTGCGGGCAGATGATAAGCGAAATTCAGCCAAACACAACTGACGCGGCAGTTGAAAAGCACTGCCCAGTCGTGCAGGTTTCTGGCAATATCGCGACTGTAAAAGTGGGCGAAGTTGCTCACCCAATGACAGCAGAGCACTTCATTTCGCACATTGTTTTGCTGACAAACCAGAAAGTACAATTCTGTGAGTTGCAACCAGGTCAAGAGCCGCAGGCGGCCTTTGCGCTCACGCAAGGCGAGCAGATTGAAAAGGCGTTCAGCTTCTGCAACTTGCACGGGGTATGGGCAAACTAATCTAGTTGATAATTCACAAAATTTCAATGGTTTTGTTTGCGTTTTTAAGTTTTTGACTGTATAATAAAAGAAAAATGGAGGGAATATGGAACAAAACAGAATGCCGCTGATTGGCGACGATGCACCAAGCTTTACCGCTGTGACAACACAAGGGACAATCAATTTTCCGCAAGATTACAAGGGCAAGTGGGTGATACTCTTTTCTCACCCAGCAGACTTCACGCCTGTCTGCACAACTGAGTTTATGACTTTTGGCTCAATGATGGAGGAGTTCAAAGCCATCAATACCGAGCTTGTTGGGCTGAGCGTAGACTCGCTTTACTCACACATTGCTTGGCTTCGCAAAATCCAAGAGCTTGAATGGAAAGGCAAAAATCACATTGAAGTGAAGTTTCCATTGATTGAAGACATACGCATGGAAGTTGCCAACATGTACGGAATGATTCAGCCTGGTCAGTCTACAACACAGGCTGTACGCGCGGTGTTTATCATTGACCCAAAAGGCAAGATCAGGACAATACTTTACTATCCGCTTTCAACAGGCAGAAATTTTGACGAAATCAAAAGAATTGTGCTTGCGCTTCAAAAAGCCGATGCCGACAACTGCGCAACACCTGCTGACTGGCGTCCAGGCGATGATGTAATTGTGCCAACAGCTGGCTCTTGTGGCACAGCAAAAGAGCGAGTTGAAAGCAAAGATCCAAGCATGTATTGCCTTGATTGGTTCTTGTGCTTCAAAAAAGAAAAGAAATAAAAATAATCAAAAAATAAATGCAGCCTGATAATTTTGCGAGGGCTGCTTTTATTTATGAAT
>CAMLUY010000074.1 GCA_946487985.1 uncultured Clostridia bacterium | reverse complement strand
GGACATGCTGATGGCTTCACTGATGTCGTGCGTTACCAAAAGTGCCGTCTTTTGTTCGCTTTTGATGATGTCGAATACATCATCGCAGACTTTGAGCCTTGTTTGAAAGTCAAGGGCTGAAAATGGCTCATCAAGCAGCAAAAGCTGCGGTTCAAGTACCAGAGTGCGAATCAGGGCTGCACGTTGGCGCATGCCACCGCTCAGCTGGCGAGGCTTTTTGTTTTTGAAATTGTAGAGGTCATATTTTTTCAGCAGGTCTTCTGCCAAAGCCAGTCTTTGACTGTCATGATGCTTTTTTTGAATTTCAAGACCAAGAATGATGTTTTGCCAAATGGTTCGCCACTCGAAAAGGTGGTCGCGTTGAAACATATATCCAATTCGCGCGTCATTTTTTTGAATAGGCTGCCCATTAAGCAATATTTCACCCTCAGAGGGCGTCAAAAGACCGGCTGTAAGCGACAAAATAGTTGTCTTGCCACAGCCAGAAGGACCTACAAGAGAGGTGAACTGCTTTTCGCCAACGTCAAAATTAATACCATTCAGAGCACAAATTTCGCTCTCCTTTGTCTGATAAAAATATTTTACGTTTTTAAATTCGAGAATGCTTTTCATCTTTTGTACCTCTACAATATCAGTGTAGCAAGGAAAAAACAAAATGTTACTTTTTCATCAAAATATTTGGCAGTGAATGTTGAAGGCGGCAAGGTGGGTGCGTATAATCCTAGAAAAAGTTTGTCAATAATGGGGAGGTGTGTTAAACTATGTTTGAAGATGGGTGGAAGGTTCAGCCTGATGTGATGGTCTTTTAAGTTGTAACACGCCGCTGGGAGGGAGGTAAATGGATAAATTTGATATTGTAAGCCTTGAAAAAGAGGTTGGTTCGCTCTCCGAGAAAGGCATTGTTCGTGGCTACAAAGGTTTTGTCGTGTCATTGAAAGGCTTGGCGGCAGGAGTGATTTTTTTCAATGACAAAAACGAAGGCGAAATTGCATATGCAGAAGTCGTCAAGTCTGCATTGTCGGTGATTGGCAAGTTGCCAAAGGAAGTATATGGCGAGCTAGAAAAATTTGTGGCCGAATTTGATAAAGACGGTCACCAAGTCTTGTCAGAGCTGGTTTTCAATGAATACGACCAAGTGATGCTGAACGTTGACCGCGATGAGTATGAAAAAGCTGGTGTGCATAAAGGCATGCGTGGCTGCGTCATGTCGGACCATGCTGTAATGGGAGAGTTGTTGGTAGATTTTTCAGAAATTGACGAGCATGGCAACATGTATGGTGACTGCATCTCGGTAAAAATGTCAGACATTGTATTGGTAGAGTGAAATTTTAGATTTAATCAAAAGTCGACAGGCTGTCGAAAAACTGCGTGACCGAAAAAATTGCAAAATTTTTTCTTGCTTTGTTTACTGCAAAACGCACAAAAACAGTCATTTAGGCAACTAAACTCCTGCTTTTGTGCATTTTGCGAGCCTCGCCTCACTTGTTTTTGGGCAGCCTGTTTTATTTGTCTACAATCTGAGCAGCTTTAAAAAGCGGCTTTTTTTATAAAAAAATCAAAAAAATAAAAAATTAAAAAGATATATTAACAAAATATAAAAAAATATGATTTAATTAATTTTTAATAAAAATTTCAATAAAAATTGCAGAAAAAAATATCGCTTTTTGTAAAAATATTTGGCAGTGAATGTTGAAGGTGGCAAGGTGGGTGCGTATAATCTAGGCAAAGGTCGCAAAGAAAGTGAGGTTTCGAGGTGTGAATGACGAGGACAAAATTCGCAAAGCTCTTTTGAAAAAAGCGCTAGGCTACAATGCCAGCGAAGTTGCTGTTGAGTATTCTTGCGATGAAGACGGCGAGCTGAAAGTGACCAAAAAGAAGGTCACAAAAAAGCACTACTCGCCAGATGTTGCCGCAGTCAAAGTGCTGCTTGAACGATATTTTCAAACCTACGGCGATAAAGTCCGCAGCATGAGCGATGAGGAGCTTGCTGATGAAGAATTGCGACTTTTACAGCAGATAAAGGAGGGAAAAGATGGAACTGCATGAAATTGCACATCGCGTAAAGTGTGACTTTTATGGCTGCAACAATCTGGCAAAGTACAGCTTTACCACAAAAGGACTGATCAAGCGTGATTTGTGCTTTTGCGAGGAGTGTTTGCGCGGAATGTACAAAGAAATATCCAAGCTGCAAACACCAAAGGGTATTGAAAGCCCGTTTAAATTAAAGAAAAGATTAAGGAGAGGAGATGAGTAAGGTAAAAGATATTCGTAAAATCGAAGAAGAGGCGCGCAAAGAGGAGCGAGAAATTGTCCGCGACGTAATTGAAGATTTCAAAAAGCGGGCAGAGGCGCGCAAAAGTTTTGACACTATTTGGAAAATCAATATGAATTTCTTGATGGGCAATCAATATTGCAACATCGGCTACGGCGGCGAAATCGAAGAGTCCGACCGTCAGTTTTTCTGGCAGGAGCGTGAAGTTTTCAACCATATTGCCCCGATTTTTGACATTCGCTATGCAAAGCTGACAAAAATCAAGCCTGACATCAACGTGCTGCCAGTGACAAATGATGAGCGCGACAAGCAGGCTGCAAAAGTGTCAAAAAAGATTTACAGGTCAATCAAAAACAAGCTTGACATTGACGGAAAAGTTGCTCAGGGCATTAAGTGGTCAGAGGTGTGCGGCACTGCTTTTTACAAGGTCACTTGGAATGGCGAAGTTGGCCAAGTTGTCGGGCTTGGCGAAGACGGGCAGCGCATCAAAAGCGGCGAAGTTGATTTCAGCGTTGTCAGCCCTTTTGAAATCTATCCTGACAGCGCGGTGCATGAAAGTTTGGACGAGTGCCAAAGCATAATCCATGCGCGTGCATACACGACTACGCAAATCAAAAGCATGTACGGCATTGATGTTCAGGGCAGTGATATCAACACTTTCAGCCTTGACAATGTCAGTGTCGGTATAGGCGGGCTGGGTTTCAATGGCACAGTACCAAAAATAATCGACACACTTCAAACCGACAGTGCCATTGTCATTGAAAGATACAACAGGCCAAGCAAAGACTATCCGAAAGGTCGACTGACCATTGTTGCTGGCGACAAGCTTGTGTATGACGGTGACCTGCCATACGCGATTGGCGTTGATGGCGAGCCAGACTTCCCGTTCGTGCGCCAGACCAGTATTGAAGAGCCGGGCTGCTTCTGGGGCACAAGCGTAATTGAGCGCTTGATACCAGTGCAGCGTGCATACAACGCGGTGAAAAATCGCAAGCATGAGTTCATCAATCGGTTGTCGCTGGGCGTGCTGAGCGTCGAGGACGGCTCTGTCGACCTTGACAATCTTGAAGATGAAGGCCTGTGCCCTGGCAAGGTGCTTGTGTACAGGCAGGGCGCGAGCGAGCCGAAATACTTGCAGACTGAAAGCCTGCCAACCGGACTGAACGACGAAGAGGAGAAGCTGCTTGATGAGTTCAACAAAATCTCAGGTGTAAGCGACCTGCTGTCGGCAACTTCTGTGTCATCAAGTATGTCAGGTGCGGCGCTTGAACTTCTAATTTCGCAAGACGAAACCAGGCTGAACGCATCGGTGGAAAGCATACGTGCTGCCTTCAAGAATGTCGCGCAAAAGGTGCTCAAATTGTACAAGCAGTACGCGACCTTTCCGAGAATTGCCAAGATTATTGGCGAGAATGGTCAGGTGGAGATGTTCTACTTCTCGTCATCAGACGTGTCAAGTGATGACGTCGAGCTTGAAAACCAGTCAGACGGCACTCAAAGCTTGACTCAGCGCCGCGAGATGATATTCAACCTGCTTGATAAAGGGGTGCTGTATGACGAAAACGGACAACTTTCAAATCGCATGAAGGCAAAGCTGCTTGACATGCTTGGGCTGGGCATATGGGAAAACGCCCAGGACGTGCGCGAGCTGCACATCAAAAAAGCAGGCAATGAAAACTTGAAAATGCTTGATGGTGTAAGCTGCCGAGTGAGCGAGATTGATGACAACGAGCTGCACATCAGCGAGCACATTGCCTTTATGCTGGGCGAAGACTTTGAAAAAGCGAAGGCAAAAAACAGCAATATTGAAAATATTTTCATTGAGCATATTCGTGCTCACAAAAATAGTTCGGAGGTGTAAAAATGAATGAAGACAGAGAACAACTCTCATCAGAACCGGTCAACGCTTTAAACGCAGCAGATGAGGAAAGGACTGTGAGTGAGGAGAGCTCTCAGGCAGATCTTGGCAAGTTCAAAGATGCAAGCACGCTGCTTGCGGCGTACAACAATTTGCAGGCAGAGTTTACCAGGAAATGCCAACTGCTGAGCAGGCTTCAAAAAGATAAAATTGACCAAAGCGAAACCGAATCTTCTGAAAACGGCGATACTGTTGGCGGACAGGATTTGCAGGACGAAATCAATGTCGTTCAATCGTCGGAGGAAAGCATTTCAAAGCCCGCTGCCAATGAAGATGAAAAGGCAATGGACGCGCTGAGGCAATTCCTTGGTGGAGATGAGCAGGCAAAAACATTTATTTTTGAGATTGAAAACTCAAAAAACAGTGGGGCAGACCCATACAGGGAGGCGTGGGCAAAGCTTTTCTTTTCGCAAACGCAAAAAGACCAGCTTGCGGCCGACCCGATTGTCAATCAGTATGTATTATCTGATGAAAATGTAAAAAACAAAATTATCGAGGAATATCTTTCCCAGCTGAAAAACAACCAGCCGCCAAAGGTTATGCCGTCGCAGGGTGGGGTGAGCGTGTCAGGTGTATTGCCTGACCGCCCATCTACGCTTGCCGAGGCAAAAAAGATTGTGGGTAAGATGTTCAGCTGACATTTTTGAAAATTTGCAAAAAAATCAATAAAAAACACAAAAAATATGTCGAAAATGTCAAATTATCAAATCAAAATCAAAAAAGCATAAAAAAGGAGAAAAAATGGTAACATTACAAACCGCAGAAAATGCACTCAAAAATGTCTATCTGGGCGTTGTTGCAAACCAGCTTAATGTGAACGCAAACCCGCTGCTTGCAAGAATCAAACATTCAAGCAAAGACGTTTGGGGTAAAGAAATCAGAAAGCTTGCACCATACGGCATCAATGGTGGTATTGGCGCTGGCTCAGAAAGCGGACTGCTGCCAAATTCATCTGGCAATGGATATGTTCAATTTGTTGCAGAGCTGAAAAACCTTTACGGCAAAATTGAAATTTCAGATAAAGCTGTTCGCGCATCGGCAAACAATATTGGCGCTTTTGTCAATCTTTTGTCTGATGAAATGGAGGGGCTTGTAAAGGCAAGCTCATTCAACCT
>CAMLUY010000073.1 GCA_946487985.1 uncultured Clostridia bacterium | reverse complement strand
ATATTTATTTTAAAGTTTTATGCCATATGGTCTTTGTCCCAGCAGCAATTTTTGTATTTTTTGCCGCTTCCGCAAGGACATGGGTCATTTCTGCCTGCTTTTGGCTTGTCATTGTAGACCGTTTTCTGAACTTGCAGCTTCTTCTTTTGTTTTTGGGCAGCGCGCTCCTCTGGCGTAAGCTCTTTGCCTGTAAACAGGATTTTTACCGGCTCTGGCTGCTCCTGAGGCGGCTCGCGACGTATTTTGGCATTAAGAAGGATTTTGCATGTGCTTTCTCTTATTTTGTCAATCATGTTGTCGAACATATCAAAGCCTTCTTTCTTGTAGGCCAAAACTGGGTCTTGCTGTCCAAACTGGCGAGAAAGTATTTCATCTTTCATTATCTGCATGTCTTCAATCTGGCTCATCCAATTTATGTCAACCATACGAAGAAGTACATTTCTTTCTATGTCTTCAAAGTCTATGCCAATAGCAGCAACTTCGTCGTGGCGCTCCATGTATCGCTTTTCCACAATTTTGAGAACCATGTCAATCACATCGTTGACGTCACAGCCCTCGACGAACTCCTCTGTAATCAAGCCGCTGTCCTTTTCAATCAGGCCGTTTTCAAGTTCTTTTTCAAGCGCTGGCAAATCCCATTCATAGTATGGTTTGTCATCGCTAATCACTTTGGTAACTGACTTGGTGACAATATCTGGCAGCATGCGCATGATTTGGTCGTGCACTGGCTCGCCGTCAAGCACCTTGTTGCGCTCTGAGTAGATGATTTCACGCTGTTTGTTCATTACGTCGTCAAACTGCAAAACTGTTTTTCTGATGGAGAAGTTTTGAAGTTCGATTCGTCTTTGTGAAAGCTCGACCTGTTTTGCAATAGCCTTCATTTGAATTGGAGTTGAATCGTCAATCTTGAAAAAGGCCAAAATTTTGCGAAGCTTGTCGGTAGCGAAGCGTTTGAAAAGGTCGTCGTCAAGTGAAAGGAAAAATACGCTTGAACCCGGGTCGCCTTGACGTCCTGAACGTCCGCGCAGCTGGTTGTCAATACGTCGCGATTCATGCCTTTCTGTTCCAATAATGTGCAGTCCGCCAAGAGCTTTGACCTCTTCTTTTTCGGCGTCAGTAATCTGTTTGTGTTTTTGATAGAGTTTTGTGTATTCATTGCGTGCAGCGTTGAGTTTTTCATCATCGACAAAGTTGAATGCGGTTGCGTAGGAAATCTCCTCCTCGGTAAAACCCTTGTCGCGCATCTCTTTGGTAGCCAAAAATTCAGGATTGCCGCCAAGCAGAATATCTGTACCACGGCCGGCCATGTTGGTTGCAATCGTGATAGCCCCTTTTCTGCCCGCCTGAGCGACAATTTCGCTTTCTTTTTCATTGTTTTTTGCGTTCAATACCTGATGCTTGATGCCTGCATGTTTGAGAGCGTTTGAAATAAGCTCTGATTTATCAATATTTATTGTACCGACAAGCACTGGCTGGCCTTTCTTTTCGCACTCTTTAATCTCTTCAATAATTGCTGCGATTTTGCCATTTTCGGTAATGTACATAATGTCAGGATAGTCAATGCGCTGCTTTGGCATGTTTGGCGGAATTGTAACAACGTCAAGATTGTATATGGTACGGAACTCGCCCTCCTCTGTTTTCGCTGTACCAGTCATGCCTGACAGTTTTTTGTAAAGTCGGAAGAAGTTTTGGAATGTGATAGTAGCAAAAGTTTGGTTTTCATCTTTAATGTCAACCCCTTCTTTGGCTTCGATTGCCTGGTGAAGACCGCTGCTGAATCGTCTGCCTGGCGAAAGGCGGCCTGTAAATTCGTCGACAATGATAACCTCGCCATCTTTCACGATGTAGTTTTCATCACGGTGCATGATGAAGTTTGCGCGCAGTGCGTTGTTGATGTAGTGGTTGATTTCAATATTGCCAAGATCTGAAAGGCTGTCGATTTGATAAAATGACTCAGCCTTGCTGATACCCACATCAGTGAGGTTGATCTGCTTGGTTTTGATATCGATTTCAACGTCTTCTCCGCTGCGAAGTGATTTGACAAATTTTTGAGCAATAGAGTAGCCGTCTGTTGACTTTCCGCCGCGGCCGCTGATAATCAGTGGTGTACGAGCTTCGTCAATCAGGATACTGTCCACCTCGTCGACAACAGCAAAATTCAGTCCTCGCTGCACCCTTTCGCGTTTTGAGCGAGCCATATTGTCACGAAGATAGTCAAAGCCAAGCTCATTGTTTGTGGTATAGGTGATGTCGGCAAGATAGGCCTCTTTCTTCTGCTTTTCGTTCTGACCATTGAGAGATACGCCAACAGTTAGTCCTAGGAATTTGTGTACCTTGCCCATCCATTCAGCGTCACGTTTTGCAAGATATTCGTTGACAGTAACAACATGAACGCCGTTGCCAGTAAGCGCATTAAGGTATGTCGGCAGTGTTGCGACAAGAGTTTTTCCTTCACCTGTTGCCATTTCTGCAATACGGCCTTGATGAAGCGCAATGCCGCCAAGAATTTGAACGTAGAAGTGGCGCATATTCAGAACGCGAGCTGAGGCTTCCCGAACTACGGCAAAAGCTTCTGGCAGGATATCATTGAGGGTTTCGCCCACTTTGAGTCTGTTTTTAAATTCATCTGTGCAGGCACGCAACTGCTCGTTTGAGTAGGCTTTGTATTTGTCTTCAAGTGCGACAACCTTGTCTGCTATTTTCTGTAATTTCTTGATTTGTGATTTGTTTTCATTTCCAAAAAGTCCCATTGGTGCTCCTTAATATACATTTTCTTAAAATAATATTTTACCATTTTTATTGCAAAAGTCAACTTTATTTTGGTTTTTTACAAAAACTATATAATTTGAACCTCGGCTGTAAAAAATGTCGTCATTTTTCACTTATTTTCATTTTCGGCATTGACTTCTTTGCAAAAATGATGTAGAATAAATTTGTCAAAAGGCGAAATGCCGAAAAAGGAGAATTATGGGATTATTTTCAAAAATAAAAAACAAAGTAAAAGAAGTTGCAGCGATGGTGAAAAATAAGAAAAACTACCAACGCGCAGATTTGTCATTGTCAAGCATGACAGTGGTAAAAGGTAGCAGCACTGGCACTCAAATTTTGACAGATGTTGAAAACCTTAGATATAAAGTTGACATTGTTGAAAACAACTATGTAAAACTGTTCGACAAAGCGTTCAAAAACAAAAGTATTGAAGATATTATAAAATTCGTTGGCGATGACCTTATCAAAAATTTTGCAAGCAAAGATGAGCGCAGCAAGATTTCAAAGAGCATTCAAACAGCAAACACAAAGCGTTCAATGCGTTCGACAAGTGCATCACTTCTGACTGTTGACGGACTTCAAAAATACATGTGCGGTGGACAGAATTTAAGTGAAGCCGATCTCAATGCCTATGCACAGATTGCAGCTCAGACTCAGGCAAAAGCCCGAGCATTGTCATTTATCAAAGCCAATTTTGTACCAATTTGCAATATGTGCGAGCTTGACAAGCCAGAAGGCAAAAACAGCCGTGACAATTTCAACAAGCTGATGGACATTGTAAAGGAATATGATGACGACACAGCAGAGTACTATGTAATCACTGACTTTGACAGCGAGGTAATCAATGGCAAAGTTGTTGCAGGCGCAAGTGTATATGAAAAAGGCGCTTTGGCTGCACAAAAGCCATGTGATGAACTTCTTGAAGCAAGGCTGCAAGAAGAGTCTGAAAAGATGGAAGTTTTGAACAAATCTGTACAGGACGTTGAGAGTATCATTGAAGATTTTAATAACGACATAAAAACTGCCGCTGAGTGCAACAAAAACATTCAGGACAATCAAAAAGCAGTAGAGCTTCTTGAAGCTGCAATCGAAAATCAAGAGCAGTATATCCCTGTCATTGAAGAAGCGCTTGAATCAGTACGTGAGCAGAGCAAAGATAAATCGCTCACCGCCCCTTGGGTTAAAGGCAGAGATGTGAAAAAATTGACAAAGACAAGGCAGCAGGAGATCTTGTCAGCACTTGCAAAGGTTGCCGAGAATATTCAATTCTTTGGTATTGAAGAGGAAGTGCCAAGCAATTTTTATATGCTTGATGAAAAAGGCCGCAAAGTCAACAACCCAACAGCAGAAGATTTCATTCTTTTTGGCGAAGGCGCGTCTTATGACGAACTTGTTGACCAGATTGCTGCATATCAAGCCGACACAGATATTGAAGAAGGCGAAAAACAAAGCACTTTGATTGTAGTTGGCAAAGGCAAAGACCGCATGGTTTATACAGACAAACAGATTGCAATCATGAAGCAAATCTATGACAAAATGTACCAGCACTATATTGAACATGATAACAGCTTGGAAGACTTTGGGTATGTCAATATCAGACACTCTATACCAGAAGATAAGCTCAATTCACTTGAAGAAAAACTTTTTGCCGAAGAAGCACATGAAGATTTCGTTGACTTGTCACCTGCCCAAATAAAAGAGGTTGATTCGCTTATTCGCAGCAATGAAGCTGTAAAGGCATTTTTGAAGAAGTCAGATGCAACTGCATATGAGCTTGACGGACAAGTTATTGACAACATTGCAGCTGACAAGAAAGGACTTCTTGGGCTTGTTCAAGCATATATGAACAGAAAAGCCATTGAGCACAATGTTCAAGTTGCAAACGAAACGATTGGTGAAAACACAAGAATTCTTGACGAGTCAAAAGCAGTTATCGAAGAAAATATGCAGACAAGAAAAGAAGCGTTTGACAGATCTCGCGCCGCTGCTGAAAATTTGCATCAGGTACGAAACACAGTTGAAGAGGTTACTCCGGCAGACAAGGCAATAAAATCAAAGAATCCAAATGCAACAAAGACCATCAGAAACAACCTGCTGGCACGAATTGATACTCTGTCAAGACGAGTTGCAACCGCATCAGCAGTATCAGAAGAGGAAATCAATGGCAAAGGCGCAAGCAAAGCAGTCGCGCTCAACACAGAAAAGGTCAAAGCAGCCATTGAAAACACTACGGTTGTGCTTGATGAAGAAGTGGCAGACTTCAAAAAGTCCGACGAAGCGCGCATTGCAGCATACAAGAAATACTTTACCGTTGAAGACCTTGAAAAACTGAACGGATTTATCAAAGATATCGAAGGCACTGTTTCTTCTGTTCGCGAAGATGAAGTTGCGCTTTAATCAATCATTCTTGAAGAAACAAATATGAATTAAATTACTGGCTTCGCCATTCTTGGGCGAGGCCTTTTTTATTTCGGTAAATCACGCAAATATATGTTTGAAACGCAAGCGCAATTCAATAATGTTGCTTGACAATAAATAGGATATTTGA
>CAMLUY010000072.1 GCA_946487985.1 uncultured Clostridia bacterium | reverse complement strand
GTCCTGTCGGCGGGATTGAGCCTGTAACAACGGCAATATTGAGAAGGGTTTGCACGGCAATAATGAAAGCGACACCGCTGGCAAGCATTGCGCCAAAGCGGTCAACAGCCCCTAAGGCAATCTTTATCAATCTGAAAACTAATGCGAAAAACACTGCCATCAGAAGCAGCAAGCCAATAAAGCCAATCTCTTCGCCAATGATTGACAAAATAAAGTCTGACTCGGCAAAGGGCAGGAACAGATATTTCTGGCGAGATTTGAACAGCCCAACACCGAAAAGTCCGCCATCACCAAGCGAGTAGAGCGACTGAATAAGCTGAAACCCCTCTCCTTGCGGTGACGCCCAAGGGTCAATGAATGCCATCAAGCGTTTCAAGCGATAGGGCTCGATTGCCACAAGCAGAGGCACTGCGGCGGCAGCAGGCACTGAAAAAAGAAGTGTGTGCTTTTTGCTCATTCCCCCAATAATCAGCATGAACAGTGTGACAAAAGCAATACACATTGTGACCGACATTGAGGGTTCAAGCATAATCAGAACGCACATCAGTCCGCCTACGCCCAGCACTGGCAGAAGCCCCTTCAATGTCTTTACCCGCTCGAAATTGTCAGACATGTATGCGGCAACAAAAATCACTAGCGCGAACTTCGCAATCTCTGATGGCTGAATTGAAATGCCAAGCACCGACACCCATCTTTTCGCGCCATAGCTTTCAAGCCCAAGCCCTGGCACAAAGACCAAAACAAGCAGCACCATCGACACAAGCACAATCCACCACTTGTATTTTTTCAAGAGGTGATAGTCAAAATATGCAAAAAAGGCCATTGCCGCAATGCCAAGCACTACACCAAGGACCTGCTTCCAAAGAAAGAAGTACTTGTTGCCGTAATGATACTCAGCGCTGTAAAAACTGGCGCTGTAAACCATAATGCAGCCAAAAATCACCAATGCCATGACAATGGTTACAACGGTAATGATTTCATTGCGACATTTCGATTTTGTCATATGAGCCAAACATAATCTCCTTATACACTTCGCCGCGAACAGCATATGAAGCAAATTCATCAAAGCTTGCACAGGCAGGCGCAAGCAATATCTTCTGCCCAGCCGCGGCATTTGCCCGAGCAAAATGGGCGGCTGCCTTCATGGTCGGAAAAATCAGCGGCGAGTAGCCATATCCTGACGCGCAATCAAAAATCTCCTTCCCTGCCTGACCGAAACAGCAAATTGTTTCAAAATCAAGCCCTCGATTGAATATGTCATCAAATGCGCAATCCTTGTTTTGTCCGCCAATCAAAAGCACAAGCCCCTTCTCGCCAAGCGAGGATATTGCAGCAACCGCTGACGCGACATTGGTCGCCTTTGAATCGTCAAAGACATCAGCGCCATCAACCTGCCCAAGATATTCAAGCCTGTGCGCTGGCGCGCGATAGCCCACGATTCCCGAACGAATGACTGCCGGTTTTATTTTCAGCTTGACCGCAATGGCAACAGCTGCAAGCACATTTTCAATGTTCTTCTCCCCAAAAAGCGGAACATCGTTTAAGGATACAATCTTGGTTTTATTGCTGAAAATGGCGTTATTTTTGACAAAAACGCCCTTAGAAATCAATTTTTTCGAGAAAAACGTGGTTTTCTTTGATATGTCTATGCCGCGAGTAAGCTCGTCATCAAAGTTCAGCACCAGCTTTTGAGAGCGCCTTCCGGTAAAGATTTTCTTTTTCACGCGGCAATACTCCTCAAACGAGCCATGCCTGTCAAGATGGTCAGGTGCAAGGTTGAGCATGCAGGCAATATCGCAATCAAAATGCCGCGACAGTTCAAGCTGAAAATTGCTGACTTCGCAAACTGTAACGCTGTCCTTGTCGGTCTGGTCAGCAACAGCTGAAATTGGCAGGCCAATGTTACCGCAAACAAAAGTCTTTTTCCCTGCCTTTTTGCATATTTCGCCCACAAGCGATGTCACTGTTGTCTTGCCGTTTGTGCCGGTGATGCCAACAACCTTGCCATGCGAAAAAATCCAGCCAAGGTCAAGCTCGCTGATTATCGGCGTGTCCGTCATGATAAAATGAGATATCAGCTGATTACCAATAACCTTGATGCCAGGACTGACCACAATCATGTCGTATTTCTGCATCAGCGGATTCTTTTCAAAGCAAAATATGTTTGCGAATCGACTTTCGTCATCAAAAATGCTTACGCATGCACCATGCGCGTGCAGCAGCCGACAGGCCGATTGCCCGCTGATGCCCATGCCATATACAAGAACCTTTTTACCTCGCAGTTTCAAGTTTGCTCCCCCATCAAAGGCGGCAGCAAAAATTACAACAGTCCGCTCACCGCCAAATATCCCATGAGCGAGCACAAACCTGCCGCTATGGTTATTACTATATATACTGCTACAATTCTGTTTTCATGCACCCCAATTTTTTCAAAGTGGTGATGGAGTGGTGCCATTTTGAAAATGCGCTTGTGTGTCTTTTTGTAGTATCCCACCTGCAACACATCACTGATGACAGTCAGCACAAACATGATGCCGATGATTGGCATAATCAGTTCGAGCCCTGAAAAAACAGCCAGCGCGGCTATTGCCCCGCCAAGCCCAAGCGAACCGGTGTCGCCCATGAATATCTTTGCTGGAAAACAGTTGAAAAGAAAGTATCCGACCAGCGCGCCAAGCAGCCCAAAAGAAATCACCGCATAGTTGCTCCCGCCAGCAATCAGCGTCAAAATCAAGCCGAAAAAGAGCAAATAGCTGCCGCTCACCCCTGTTGCCAGTCCGTCAAGCCCATCAGTCAGGTTGACCGCATTGGTCACCGCAACAAAGAAGAATATGATGAAAGGTATGACAAGCAGCCCAAGGTCAAGCTTTAAACCAAAAAGGTCAATGGTGCTGCCAACCTTAAAATATGCAAGCACAGCAATAATCGTGGCGATTGCAAGCTGGCCTAGAATTTTTTGAAGTGGTTTCAGCCCCTCATTTTTGTGAAATTTAATTTTAATGAAATCGTCCAAAAAACCCAGCATGCCAAAACCCAGCATTGTCAAAAGCACCAGCACCGGCAGATATACCTGACCTGTAAAGAAAAATGGGCAGGCAAACGTAGTGGCAATCATAAAAATCCAACCACCCATTGTAGGCGTGCCCGCCTTTCCGGCATGCTTGTCCACATAGTGCAGTATGGTCTGTGACAGGTGAAACTTTTTGCAAAGCTTCAACAACGGCAGGCCAATAATGATTGAAACGACCAGCGCAACCAAAAATACAAGAAAATATTTCAGCATAAAAACTCCTATGATATTGATATTTATTATTTTGCGACTTCATGCAGAAAATATTTCAAAATTTGCCAGCTTTGGATATTCAGTAGACAAAATCAATAAAAAAATAAAGTCTACATTCAATAAAAAACATTAAATGTGCATATTTACACTGAAAATAAAAAATTTACGCCGAAAAAATGTTTGATTTTCCACAAAAAAAATAGAGCCGCAAATTTGAATCCCGCTCAAATTTATGCGCCCTATTTTGTTTTTTAATTGTTTTATTTTTTTGTGTACATTGTATAGCCAACTTTGTCAGACTCTGGCTGCTGGGTATAACGACTTAAAAAGTATTCAGGCAGTGACGAAACAATGCCATCTGCAATGTATACAGTTTCTCCTGAAAACCCATACATTAACAGCCAGCCTGCCCCCTCAGCATGGGTCAGCATTTCAACCACCGCTTGACTGTCAATGGTTACCGTAGATGGCATAGTATTGAGGAAGGCTCTATCCTCAATCACCTCAACGCTTGCTGGGATTATAATGAATTCTAGTTCATGCACTTCATAAAAAGCGTCTGTTACTATGCGTTTTACTGTATTTGGAATTTCAAGTGACGCATCTGGCGTATTTGTGTTGTAGTAAAGCAAAACTGTCTTATCCTTGTCGTACAGCGCCCCGTTTTCAAAACTGTAGCTGGTATTTTCACTTGAAATATCCATTGAAACAATTCCAGAATGTTGAAAAGCTCGATTCCCAATAGTCGTAACTCCATAAGGAACAACTATTGAATGTAAATTGTCTGCACCCTGGAAGGCATACGCTCCTATTGCTGTCACTGTACTTGGTATTTCGTACGATGCATTGGTTTTGCTTGGGCGATAATATAAAAGCTTTGTCTTGCCTGCATCGAATAGAACATCATTTTCGACGACGTAGCTGCTGTTCCCCTCTGCAATGGTTATTGCGATGTCAAGTCCGTTCATAACTGCTTCACCAATACTTGTTACACTTGCAGGTATTGTAATTGATTGGAGTCTGGCGCACCCTGAAAATGCATAACTGCCAATTGTTTCAAGCTGGCTGTCCTCGGCAAAGTTTATTGAAGTCAAATACATACAGCTGAAAAACGCTCCTTCCCCTATGCTGGTAATAGCGTCTGGTATGTCTATCGATGTAAAAGTTTGAAAGATAAACGCCCCCACACCAATACCAGTCACACTGCCATCATTTGGTAATGTTGTACTGTTGCAACCTAAAACCAATGTCTTCGTTGCACGTTCAATGACGGCGTTGTTTGCACTATAATACACTGAATTGTCGTCTGCAACTGTTATTCTTTGCATCTCTGGTGCCATACTAAACGCCCCCATTGCAATATACATATTGTTTCCATCTATTGTCCCAGAGCTTTGCAATTCCAAATCAACACTTGGAATATCTGTCAGTGATGCTGGAATGTCCACCCCAGTGATACTTGTCATTGTAAAAGCCCCATTGCCTATGCTTGTAAGCGTGTCAGGCAAAACAATGTCACCGCTTAGATTCATACACGAGTAAAAGGCACCATCTCCAATGCTTTCCAAACCATCTGAAAAGGTTATAGAAGTAAGCCTTGCTCCAATAAACGTAGCCTCGCCAATACTTTCCAATCCATCCGGAAAGGTTATTGAGGTAAGCCCTGACTGCACAAACGCAAAATCTCCTATCCTTTTCAGTGTGTTTGGCAGTTCAATTGTTTTCATTTTGCTCGCACCCAAAAAAGGCGCATATTGGGCGCTTATATTCCCATCAGCAATGGCTGTAACTGTATAGTCATTGCCGTTCACATATTCACCGTCAACGATTGAAAAGCTCGATGGAATGACAACATGTTCAGCTGTGCCTGTATATGAGGTAAGCGTTGCCTCATTGCCTGATGTTTCAAATGAAAAACCAGTGTAGTCAAATGGCACCGCGCTTTCATCATAGAGGTTGAGCACATAGTCAAATGTCACGCCGCTGAATGAGGTGTCACCATCGGCAACCCTGAACTCAACCGTAAAGCTGGTCTTGTTGGTAGTTATCCCTTCTGCCATAGGGTCAAGCTCTATCTGTGCGCCGCTTGTGTACGTTCCGCCGTCACGCAACACCTCTTTTTCAATATTTGCGTTGGCTGCAAGGTTGTCTGTAAAAGTAAGCGTAAGCGACCTTTCTGTGCTCAGGTTTTCAACGGTAAATGAAAAGACTAT
>CAMLUY010000071.1 GCA_946487985.1 uncultured Clostridia bacterium | reverse complement strand
ATTGTAGGCGAGCAAAAAAATTTGAAGCGCATGGTGACAAACAACTACACTGTTCAAAGGTTTACACTCCTGAAAGATTTGCTTGTCAGCGCAAACAAGAAGGTTAAAGAGCTGTTTGAGTAACAGATTGAAAATTGCAAATGAATAAGATTTTTGTTTTTTTGAAAAAATTTGGAAATGGTGCACTTGACGTAATGTTTCCCGACAATTTCAAGTGCATACTTTGTGGTCGCGACCTTGCCGAAGATGGATATTTCTGCAAGGATTGTCTGAGGGAAGATATATTCAATGACAGCAATCGTTGTGTGATTTGCGATACGCGCGTGCCAAAAGGGAATATAATTTGCAACCATTGCAAAAGCAAGCGTAGTTTTAAGCGCTGCGTTTGTCCACTCAATATGGAGGGCAATGTCAAGCGAGCCATTTTGAAATTTAAAGACGATAATGCAAGATACCTTGTTGCACCATTTGCCAACCTTGTAGCAGAAAGGCTGAAAAAAGATGGAATAAATTTCGACGTTATCGTGCCAGTACCATCGCATAAAAAAAGTGTAAAAAAGAGAGGCTACAACCCTCCCGAACTGATTGCAGTCAGGCTTGGTGAAATTTTCAATAAGCCTGTTTTGCAAGCCTTGGAAAAGACGGTATACACAAAAAAGCAGAAAAAACTTGACTATGAGAAAAGACAGGCCAATCTTTTCGACACTATCACTCTTGTAAATAAAGATATGATTAAAGACAAGGTCGTACTGATAGTTGATGATGTAGTAACTACGGGCGCGACAATGAATACTTGTGCCGCACTGATGAGAGGCTCAAAAGAGGTCTTTTGCTGCGGAATTGCACGGCGCAATCTTATTGGCAGTGATGAACGTTTTGTTGGTGAGCAAAAGACAGCCGAAATTGTAGATAATGTGCAAAATAAAATGTAAGAAGGCGCAATTTGTCTTTTTTCATAAAAGGAATTTGTAAAAATGACAAAAAATGCTTGACAAGCATTGAGCAATAAGATATAATGAGGAAGTATCAAAAAACTCCCATTTTGATATATGGCCTCATGGTCAAGCGGTTAAGACACCGCCCTTTCACGGCGGAATCAGGGGTTCGATTCCCCTTGAGGCTACCACAGGGAAATCAGTCGAACCATTTTGGAATTATAAAGCATAAAGACAAGGTTTTTGGGCTGATTCAAATTAAAGGCAGCGACAAATAAGCTGTCTTTTTTGTTTCAATTTCAAGCTACCAAAAAAGCAGGCTGCAAGTACGGTTTTTTATTAAAGATTATAAAAAAAGACAGCTGTCGCTGTCACTATGAAAGTTGCCACGAAAAGAATGAGAAAAAGGTGGTTTAAGTTGAAAAACCAATCTACATTTTCTGCTAATTTTGTATCAAATCCAAAAAAATAATTCATTTGTAATCACCTTTTTAAATATAGCACAAACAAATCAAGTCGCAAAATAAATTTGCAAAAAATTTTATTAAATTGCAAACGAAGTGCCATCACGTATGACTATTGTATATTCTTGGGGCTTGATGCCGTCCTGCCACACGATGGTCAAATCTATTCTTTGCACATCGGCAGAGACCGCCGGATAGAACATTGCAGTGTTTGTGCGTTTACCGTTGACAATGGAATAAAAGTTTCCGCCCTCAATCTTTTCATTATTAAGTTTTGCCCAACCGCTTTCATGGTCGGAAATATTTATTGGTGCAGTTATCTGCAACCCCACCCTATTCGCGCTTTCAAGCCAGTTTCTGGAAATGTCAACATCATATTTTTCAACGATTTCTCCCTGTCCGCCAAAATAGGCTGTATGAGTGATGTTGTCAAACTCAAAAGACAAATCCCCGCCTATATTTTGGCTATCGCGAGTCATTTCAGAGTAGGCGATATCTTTTGAGCCGCAACCGCCCAGCAGAAGTAATGGCAATATAAAAGCAATGAACACAATTTTTTTCATGAGCACCTCATATTTAGTGTGCGCAAAAAATCGTGTTTTACTTGCAAAAAGATCATTTTTCTTTGACTTTATTTGAAGCTAGCCCGAATGATGGTGATTTTACAGTGGTCATCGGCTTCGATTTTATGTTTTCTTTTTCACTGAAACTTGAAATCTTTTCTCTGTCAAGCATGAGTTGGACTTTCAGAACATCAGACCTTTTTATTGAAAATTTTGAAAAGATCATGATTGCCAGTGCAAGAAAGATAGTTACGCCAAAAAACACTATTATGCCAAGCCCATTTTGAACGGACATTGCTTGCAGCGGCATAGTGGAGTCAAATTTGATTACATCAAGCAATATGCCAATAATCAAAAGGGCTATCGAGTTTGCAAGGTTGTAGGTAAACGTGAAATAGCCGGTATACGCACCTGCGTTGTTTTGACCTGTTTTGAAAATCTCCAATGTTACACAATCGGCATACATTGCAAAAGGCAGTGAGTACATCGCCCCTGCACCGATTCCGCAGCAAATAAGGCATGGTATTGCGATAAGAAACATCGTCTGGTTTGGAATAAAATCACGGAAAAGAAAGGTTATTACTGTGAGAAATATGCCAAAGATTATTGTTGAAAGCGAAAGTATGAGAGCCTGCTTTTTGTCCATTCTTTTGGACAGATACACCCAAAGTGGTTGCGAGGCGATTGCTCCGCCAAAAAGCGAAATCAGAACCATTGATATTTGCGATGATGAAAAGTGATAGCAATATGTGAAAAGGTGCATACCCACAGAGGTCAAGAAGGCAGACGCTATGGTCGCAAAAGAGTAGCCGAGAATGACTGCGCGAAAGTCTTTTTTCTTCAAGACGTTGAAGTAGCCTGACATCAGTGTGCCAAAATCGAACTTTTCCTTTGGCTGTTCAAAGCTGTAAACTTTGTGTTTGTGAATATGCCTGAGCGTTGAGAAGATGGTGATAAGCCCAAAAATAATCAGCAGTGCTGAATTGATGCAGGCAATTTTAATATAGCCCTGCTGGGTGTAGCTTTGTTGAATGCTGATTGAAATTGAAGACATGAAAAAATACATCAGCACGCTTGGCAAAATCATTCCGATGATATTGAACGCTGTTTTGAAGCTTTGCACTTTGGACTGCTCGTTGTAATCTGGTGCAATGTCTATTGCAAGCGCAGCAAATGGAGTGCCAAAGCAGGTATTTGCAGTTTCAATGGCGAGCATGCCAATGAGAAGATAGAAAAATTTGCCAAGTTCTGGCAGGCTTGCTGGCATTGACCAAATGAGCAGGTTGAGAAAGGCAATCACGAATATGCCAAAAAACATGAAGCCAAGGCGTTTGCCAAAAAACTTATTCTTTGTGTTGTCAGACAGATAGCCTACGAGCGGGTCACTGACACCGTCCCAAAGCGAGGATATTGCAATAGCAACTCCCACAAGCGAGCCAGAAATCCCCATAACAGCCGTAGCAAAAAACATGATAAAGCTGTTCAATGTTTGCGACATTGAGCTGTACCCCAAACTGCCTATACCATAGCAAAATTTTGTTGAGAATTTAAGTTTTGTTTCCACTATGGTAAATTATGTAAATGGACAGATTTTTAGCACTAAAAAAAGGACAAACTGCAATAGTGCAAGTCTGTCCAACAAATTATTGTTCCTGTTCGCCGTCTTCATTCATCTGCTCTTCAAGTTCTTCAAGATCAAGCGGCTCGCTGTACAGAAGCTGCTCGGCAATCTCAAAACGAGAAAGATTGATTCTTGCAAGAGAGCTGATTTGTTTGTCAATCAGGTCGAGAAGCTCTCGGCTTTCTTCATACTCAGCACTTGGCAGTTGAAGAGTTACGCCAAGGCGCGAAACTTTTTTGTTCGTCGCAATGTCGCGATAGGTCGCATTTTCAAAAATCATTGTTGCGCGATAGCCTGTACCGCAGATGATTTGATATTGGTTGGCATCAACAAGCACTTCGATTTTAGGTTCTGTCATTCGCACAAAGGCGTCAATGTCAACAGTAAACTTGGTATTGAAAGCGCTTTCGATTGCAGAGGAAATTTGAAGTGAAAAATCCTTTGGCTCTTCATTTTTGCCAAGTACGCCAAGCTCAAACTTTTTGCTTGGCTTTTTCAGCTCCCCTTGAAGCCTGCTGATTTTTCGCACTTTCAAGCGTATTTTCCCATTTTCATATTGCTTTGAAATCACTATGCCAGAATCTGAAAGCATATTCCCAGGCACGTCATAAAAGATTTCCTTTTCATGTAAAGGTCCCATATTGGCTATGCGATAGAACTTCAAATTCTCCGTCATTATTTTCAAAATGTCCTCAAATTTGGCAAAGCCCAAAAGCACATAGTGATATCTTTTTTTATTATCAAATTCAAGTTTATTTTCCAACTTTCGACCTCCAAACGCTTTCACAACAATAAAAATACGTCTACGATAGTTATAGTTTACATAATTTTAGAGAAAAAATCAAATGTTTAATATTACTTTATTGAGGAATAATATTTTTGGAGGAAAAAATGGAATTTAATGATAGCAAAACAAAAGAATGTATTGCGCGCAGTTTTGCAGGACTTTGTCAGGACGGCGCAAGATATCAGTTTATCGCAAAGAGCGCAGCTGACGAAGGATTTTTTTACATCTCAAATATTATGAAAAAGATCGCCTCTCTCAAAATGGCGCACGCCGGAGTCATGTACAAAATCATGCTTGAAGAATCTCAAAAGCGGCGCGAGAATGTCAATATTGAAGCCGGCTATCCTTTTGAAAACCAGCTTTTAAAAACATCATTGAAAGATTCTGCCGACATTGAGAAATATCAGTCAAAAAATGTATATCCTCATTTTGCCAAAATCGCAGCAGACGAGGGCTTCAAAAAAATATCAGACATATTTTTGAGGATATCCAAAGTGGGCGAAAAGACATCTGACATTCTCAGCAATCTGGCAGAAAAATTCGATAGCAAAAGCCTTTACAAATCAGAAAAGGACCTGCTTTGGGAGTGCGGCAACTGCGGCTATTTTGAAAAAGGCAAGACGGCATGGTCAAACTGTCCGTTATGCGGCTATGGACAAGGATATGTGAAAGTGCCAAAAAAGGATTAAAAAAATCGGATCTGAAAATCCGATTTTTTTTAGTTACACTACTCTGCAACTGAGTCTTTGAATGACGAACCAAACTTAAAGGTTGGTACTTTGCAAGCTGGGATTGAAACCTTTTCTTTTGTCATTGGGTTGATGCCTTCTCTTGCGCACCTTTCCTTCATTTCAAATGTGCCGAATCCAGCAATTTGAATCTTCTCTCCTGATTGTAATGCTTTTGCAATTACATTTGCCATTGCATCAAAAGCGATACCTGCATCTTTTTGAGTGAAGTTTGCTTCCTCAGCGAAGGCTTTGATAAACTGTTGTTTGTTCATCTATTAAATCTCCTTTTTCTTTTTTGGCTTCCGCCTATGAGTATATTACCACATTTTTCTTTAAAATCAAAATAAATTCGCAAAAATCAAGGCAGAGAGGCAAAATAATCAACTATTTCATTCCAGATTATCACAAAGAAGTACTTTAC
>CAMLUY010000070.1 GCA_946487985.1 uncultured Clostridia bacterium | reverse complement strand
ATCAGTATGTGCAAAATTTGCAATAAAAATCATCAAAAAAGAAAGGACGTTCAATTTGCTTTAAGGCATAAAACCAACAAAAATTTGCAAAGGCAAGAGGATGCCTGCTGCAATATATATAGATATATATTATATATAAAATAAATACTATAATAAAATGCCTGCCTTGCAGTTGTAAATACACTGCTGGATAACCGCAACAAAAAAAGTCTTCCTTTTGAAAAGAAGACTTCTTTGATTGATTTTTTGTCTGTCACCATACACGTACGTACTTTGTGTAGCCGCTGACTTGCTCGCCTGATGAGTCCAGCTCGTAATAATCAAAAAATTCGCTTGGCAATGATGAAATAATATCTGTTTTTATATACAATGTTGTCGGGTAGGAAAGAAGATCCCCTGGATTTGCGCTTGCTATTGGTTGACTGTCGACGTACGCTGTGGTAAGGGAGGTCTCTCCAAATGCCCCCTGTCCTATACTTGTCACGGCCGCAGGGATTGTGATGGTAGTCATGTGCAGCTCCGCGAGCGGGCTCGCGGACAAACAAAAGCGCAGGATTGCCCGCTCCACCCGGCTTTTTGTCAAGCAAAATACGCTTTTTTTTGAAAAATTCTTTTTTAGCTTTTGTAAGAGAGAAGGAAGAGGGTAGAATTCTATGAGAACCGCGTGAGATCAAGCGAGGGGCAAGGGCATTGTATTTAAAAAATCACAAATATGTATCGACTATGAATAAATGTAAAGCAAATTTTCAGAAAGGCACAATTCACCTTTGACTTTTTGTGAAAAATGCAATATAATTGGTGTCATGGAACAATTTGATGTGATTGTAATCGGCGCTGGTCATGCCGGCTGCGAAGCCGCGCTTGCCACTGCACGCATGGGGCAAAGAACACTGCTTTTGACGTTAAGTCTGGATGCAGTGGCTTTTTTGGCATGCAATCCATCTATTGGCGGGACTGCAAAGGGGCAGCTTGTATGCGAAATTGACGCACTTGGCGGACAGATGGGCATCAATGCTGACCGTACCGCCATACAAATGCGCATGCTCAATCGCGGCAAAGGCCCAGCCGTGCAAAGTTTGCGAGCGCAGTCTGACAAGATTGAATATCACAACCAGATGAAACACACCCTTGAACAAACAGAAAACCTGTTTTTGCGGCAAGGCGAAGCAGTTGAAATTGAAGAGCTGCCTGACGGCACAAAGCTTGTCAAAACTGCTGTCGGGCTGACATATCAAGCGAGAGCGCTGATTTTTGCAACCGGAGTATATCTGAAAAGCCGTATCATTATCGGCGAGTACACAAAAGACTGCGGGCCAAACGGATTCTCAAATGCCCAAAAGCTGTCCGATAGTTTGAAAAAACTTGGCATCAGCCTGCTGCGATTTAAAACCGGCACGCCTGCACGAGTAAACGCGCGCAGCGTGGATTTCTCATGCCTTGAAGTTCAAAAAGGTGAAGAAAACATACAGAATTTTTCCTTCATCACAAAAGGCAAGCCACAAAATCGGGCTGTATGCTATCTGACATACACAAATGAAAAGACGCACAAAATCATTCGCGATAATCTTGACAGAGCCCCGGTTTTTTCAGGGCTGATTACCGGCGTTGGCCCGCGATACTGCCCGTCTATTGAAACCAAAATCGTTCGATTTGCCGACAAAGAGCGCCATCAACTGTTTCTTGAACCCGAGTCATTGTCAACAAACGAGATCTATATCCAAGGCTTTTCAACCTCAATGCCTGCTCACGTACAAGAGCAGATGGTTCACTCATTGCGCGGCCTTGAAAATGCGGAAATAATGCGTGACAGCTATGCCATCGAATATGACTGCATTGACCCGACCCAGCTTTTGCCAACGCTTGAAATTAAAGGACATCAGGGGCTGTTTTTCGCAGGTCAAATCAATGGCACGTCAGGATATGAAGAGGCGGCGGCACAAGGAATTATTGCAGGCATCAACGCCGCGCTCGAACTTCAAGGCAGACAGCAGCTGGTGTTGAAAAGAAGCGATGGCTACATCGGTGTACTGATTGACGATATCGTCACAAAAGGCACGAACGAGCCATATCGCATGATGACAAGCCGCGCCGAGTACAGGCTTTTCCTGCGCCAGGATAATGCCGACCTGCGTTTGACGGAGATTGGGCGACAAGTGGGGCTTGTAGACGATAAAAGGTGGCAAATCTTTCTTGACAAAAAACAGGCGCTTTCTGAGGCGACAAAAAGACTGAGCCAAAAATACAAAGCAGACGACATCAAGCAGTTTTTCATTGACAATGGCGAAACTCCACCGAAAGAAAGCATGAGCCTGCGCGACATGCTCAAACGAAGCAATATTGACATATTCAAAATCAACGACCAGTTTCACGTATTTGACGATTTCAGCTTTGAGGTGCAAAGCGAGGTCAATATTTCTGTCAAATATGAAGGCTATCTCAAACAGCAGGCCGAAGAAATTGAAAAGTTCAGCAAGAATGAAAACATGCTGATACCTGACGATTTTGACTACTCTAAATTTCACGGTTTGCGCTTGGAGGCCATTGAAAAGCTTGGACACATCAGGCCGCGCAGCATTGGCCAGGCATCACGCATCTCTGGCGTTTCGCCGTCAGATATCGCCGTTTTGTCAGTGCTGGTAAAGAAATTTAATGATGAAAAAAGCAAACAGCCAAATGTATGAGTGTGTAGACAAAACGCAGCAAGAAAAATTTGAAAATTTTTGGTCGCGACGTTTTTATACAGCCTGAACAGCCAAGTGTATGATCTTGGCTGTTTTTTGTTGCCCGCTTTTTGGTCAAGTTTTAAAAACCATAATATTTCAAGAAATCAAAGTCTTTATTTTTCAAGTTCACTTTCAAATGGCTTTTCTGTCATCGCACCCAAAAAACTTTTTTCGTGGTCTGTACTTTGCAAGTCGCCACCCTCCCAATTCCGCCAAATGAATCTTTCAATATCTTTCCATGAAGAAAGCGTGACAAATTCAGGCGGGCATGACAAAGCATAGGGTTTTTGATTGCCACGAAACTGAATGGCAATAACGCCTTTCTTGCGGGCTTCGCTGCATACTTTTGCGTGGTCATCAATCATGAAATCTATCCGATGAGTATATGCAAAAGCGCCTTTGTTTTTGCAGCCTAAAATAAGGTTGTCATATTTGACTTGGTTTGCTTGCAGCCATTCTGTTGTAAGCGAAATCATTGGCTGAACGTGAGGACGACTTGAAATAAAGTATATCTCTGCACCGCGCTCGTGCAGTTTGTTGATTACATCAACGGCAAAAGGAAAGGGGCGATACTCGGCAGGATTGAGAAATTTGAAGGCTTTTTTCAAAAAGGGGTGCACATCACGAGGGGCTTTGCTGCCAACTTCTTTGTAAGATAATGGACTGCTGCTGGTGCGGCTTTGCAATGCGGTGACAAACTTGTACACAAGTGAATTGCAGGAAAATATGGTATTGTCAAGGTCGATTCCGATGCGCATCATGTGCTCTCCTTTAAAAACTCTTTTGAATATCTATTTTTTATTTAATAATAGCAAATTTTTACAGCCGAAACACAAAAATTATACAAATTTATAGCGTCTGCCTCTTGAAAAACTGTCTGAGAAATGATATAATGCTATTATTGGTCACAAGCGTCTGTATCAGGCTGTGAGCGCGATAAAATATAGTATATTCTATGCTTTTGCCAGCCTTTTGGCGATTGCAAAAGATATGAACTTTTACAAAAGGAGGGGCTGATGAAATTCGATAGCCTGTCATTCAATCAACTTATCAGTGTTATTGATGAACGTTTTTACAACAGAGTTCGCAGCAAGGCCGACCTGTTCGATTATCTGAACGCCCTGTACCGAGCGTCATGCAGGCAAAACGGCGTGCGCGGCGAAATCAAACCGCTTGAAATTTTGCTGATGAGAAAGCCCGACTATTCAATATTTTATCCACAAAATCTTAGTTCTGGCATAAATATGAGGCTTATTGATAAATTCGACCTTTGCCGAATCACCAAAAATTCATTCTATCCTTTTCTTCTGGCAACCGCTGTGCTTCATGAATCAAGGCACCACGCACAAGCTGTTGCAAGCAGCAAGGTCACTGGCTATCTCAAACAAATTGCAAAATTGAAAACATCAATCCCAGCGGTGTCATTGACAATAGGCTATCACACCAACCCAAGCGAAGTTGATGCAAGAAATTACTGCTTTCAGACATTTAAGAAATATCCATTTGCGAACAAATACCAAAGCCACCGCGATTTTTACAAAAGCGAAATCAGTGCATCAAAAGCTGATACCTCATCGGTTTTTCAAGCGCTGCTCAGAATCAAGAACTCTTTTTTAGAGCTAGGCCAGCCGTCTGACCCCAAACTTAAACAGTTTGTCGACGACTTGCAAAAATCCTGCTTTTCATTTTTAAAAATGTACGACATCAACCCTGACGATTTTCACAAGGCAATGCTTAATTACAATCTTAAAATGGACGCCTTTTTGCGCTGTACAAAACGTCCGACCGAGTTCAAAATACTCTCAGAGCAGAAAGAAACCTTGGCAAAAGAGTTATCCGACAAGATCTATGCCGACATCACCTTTCCGAAACAAGAATTGAAACATTGCAAAGACTGCTTGTCCATGCTGAAAATTCGACCAGAAGCAAAGGAGTATGCGTTCTATCAGCTGAAAGTAGACGCATATCGCCTTCTTGAATCGCGACTTTTGTATCGCGAATTTGGGCACGACTTCATCAATTTTGAAAGCCTTTTACCAAGCGCCGCCCGCGCGCCAAGAGAGGAAGTGGAGTTTATGCAAGAGTATAAGGGCATCAAAAAAGCCGAGCTTGAATAATCTGCGCTTCAAAGCTCTCGCCAAAAAGGTTAAAAAATAAAAATACAAAAGGGAAAAATATGAAAAATATCAAAAAAGAAAGAGAAAAATGGCATTTTTTCAAAGAAATCAAATATGCAATCATACCATTTCTTATTTTTGTAGGCGTTCTGATGGTGTCATATTTTGGCAATCAGCTGCTGTACGAGTGGCTTGATCGAAAGGGCACAAACTATCCTGAAATACCGCTTGACAAAGAGGTGCCGCTTGTAAGCTGGTTCGTGTACTTTTACTATCTTACATTTCCGCTGGGGCTTGTTACATATTTCTATTTGGCATACAAGGACAAAAAATCGCTCTACAATATTTTTCTGACTTTGTGCATAAGCTTTGCCATTTCAGGCGTAATCTATTTCTTTTGGCAGACCGAGTTCACCAAGCCTGATTTTACACCAGTAACCTTTACAGATAAGCTTGTTGTTTGGACATGGGGCTCGACAAACCCAATCAACTGCTTTCCATCGCAGCACTGCTTTATGGCTTTTTCCATTTTGATCGCATGCTTCACCGGCAAGCGCATGAACATCTTTTTCAGAATTTTTGCATCTGCTATTGCTGTAATGATTGTGCTTTCAACAGTTCTTATCCGACAACATTTTATCTTGGATATATTCGCATCGTTTGATATCATGTTTGCAGTCTTTGCCATTGTATATGTGTCAAAGTTTGGCGAGAAGATGGTCGCAAGGCAGGAGCGCAAGCAAAAAGAAAAAGAAATGCAAAAA
>CAMLUY010000069.1 GCA_946487985.1 uncultured Clostridia bacterium | reverse complement strand
TATCGATTTGTTTTCGCGTAAGGTTATTGCATATCGATACTTTTAAAGATGCCTTTGAAATGCGAGGTAGACCTTCTGGGCTTTCATTTCATAGTGATCAAGGATTGCAATACATAAGCCAAGAATTTCGTGATCTGTTTCACTCTCTTAAAGTGAAACAATCTTTCTACAATAAAGGTAATCCGTATGACAATGCCCCGATGGAATCCTTCTTCTCGAGTTTTAAACGTGAAGAAATACACTCACGCAATTTTGATTTTTTTTAGAACTTCAAGAATGTGTCGACTCCTATATGCAGTATTATAACGATTATCGTTCTCATGAAACACTAAAAAATAAAACACCTAACCAAGTCGAAAATGACTATGCGTTAAGTGTTCCAGCCAAACTTTCCGTCTGAAAAGTACGCAGACTTTGCGTTGTGTATATTTGGTGCGCCCAGAAGGACTCGAACCCTCCATAATGGTTCCGAAGACCATTGTGATATCCACTTCACCATGGGCGCGTGAGTTTGATGATTACTTAATAAGTGTAGTATTTTCGCATGAATTTGTCAAGTACATAATTGATTTTGTCAATCCGTGTGTATTTTTGCTGCCCTTTTACGACATTCAAGGCTTCACGCTTTTGTTTATCACACTTCGCCGCAAATTTGAATAAATAAACATGAGGGCTGAGAAATGGAATATAATGATGAGCCAATTTTGAGCATCAACGAATATGAAAATATGGCAAAAGCGTACAATGAAGGCATGAAAGAGCGGGGCTTTATTTTTGTACGCGTTGATCGTGAAATGAATGAGCAAATGGTCGAGGAGATGTTCGACCTGTTTTTCAAAATAAATCGCTGTCTGTTTTTAATGGGTGGATTTTTAAACACCTCGTCGATGTACTCGCTTACAGATCGACAAATCAAAAAAATGCGCACGCTTTTCGATTACAATCAGCCCATGCCAAACTATAAATTCAAACCCGACAAAACCTCCAGTTTTTTGAAATACATCGCTCTTGAATTTAGGCTTTTGAAATGCCTGTTGAACATGAAAAACCACAGCAACTATGACGTACAAATTGAGCAGATAATCAATGACCGCCTGATTGCACTTGGCAACGCTTTCCCTCAATAAAATAAAGTGACTTTGAAGTCACTTTTCTTTTTATGAAATCAAAAAATCGATAGTTTTTGGCAGGATCTCGTCAACCTGTTTTCTGAAAATAATGAAAGCCTCTTGGGTGAACTTTTTTTCAACGTCTGGACGCTTCGCCATGTCGATTGGAAAGTATGAATGCTCTTTTGCGAGCATCTTACAAATTGCCTTACCGAGCACATAAATTGTATCATAATCAGCAATTTCATTTTTGTACACGATTGTTTGATATTGCTCTGACTGTGTTATGCTGCTGATTGCGAAGCCCAATAAAAACTGCAACTTTTCAATAGCAAGCTCATTGCCCTTTGCAGCAGATACTATTTCCCACTGCAAATAATATTCATAGTTTTCTGGAAGCAGGCTTGGCACTCCTGATTTGTAATAATATGCCAAAATGTCCATGGCAACTGTGTCGTCTTTGCTTGCCTGCTCCTTAACCTCTTGAAAGCTTGCCAAAAACTTTTGCGGCTGCTCTTCAATATATTTGTTGAGCCGAGCACGCAAAGCCGTAAATTTGTCAAGCGCCTCCTGATAATCTAAAAACGGCGGTCTGTAAAATCTACTCATATATTTCTCCTTAATTATTATAACATAAAACAGTGATTTTCATAGCAATTTTATGCGCAAATATTACTTTTTTAATGTTACCAGCGTTTCATATTCGCCTGTTCGAGCAAACATATCAAACAATGTTGCGCTTTCCACTTTTACATTGCCAATTCTCTGAATGTCACGCACTAATGTTGAACTGTTGCAAGAAATGTAGATCATGCGTTTGAAATTCAATTTTGCGATAGTGGCGCACACATCTTTGCTCATGCCGCGCCGAGGCGGATCTACAATCAGCGTATCGATTTTTTCGCCCACTTTCGGCAACATTTCAGCCGCATCACCACAAATATTGTGTAGTCTGTTGAGACCGTTGAGTTCTTTCAAACGCTGGGCGTCATTGTGCTCTGTTTGACCAAGTTCAATTCCTGTCACATTAAATCCAGCTTTTTCAAGTACTCCACTCAGCACGCCTGCACCGCTGTAACAATTCACCACATTTTTGCCCACAACACTTTTTACCGTTTTGTCATAAAGCAGCTTGCATACACCACTATTCACCTGGCGAAAAGACCGCGGAGAAAACTCGCATTGAAGCCCCATCTCCTCTGTGCAAAGAGTTCGCATGCCTCTGATTATTTCATTGCCAAAGCTCTCAAATATGCCGTACTTCTCGCCAAGCACCAATCTTAAACCCTGATAGTCAATCTCACATTTTTTCCTTTGCACGAACTCAATGGTACAAAAATCATTCTCCTCTCTTAATACCACATTTGACAGCTTTGAGTAAAGATTGTTGCCTCTGATAAAATTTTTTATATATTTAATGGCATAATCTATCATAGGGCTGGCAATTTTACAGTTGTCAATGTCAACTACCCTATCACTTGATTTTTCTTTTAAGCCTACTGCTCCGTACCCAACAAAAAGTTTTATTTTGTTTCGATAGCCATATTCTAATGGCGATTGCACCACAGTTATCTCACTATTGTATCCAACTTTGGCAAGCTGTTTTGAAAGCAGCTGCTTTTTTATTTCAAGTTCGTTTGAATACGACGTGTGCTGAAAAGCGCAGCCGCCGCATATGCCAAAATATGGGCATGGCGGGATTTGTCGTTCAGGGCTTTCGCGCAATAGCCTTACCACTCGCCCCTTGCAGAATGATGAGGTCTTTTTGGTCAACTCCACATCGGCGATTTCGCCGCGCAGCGTACACGGCACAAAAATAATCTTGCCGCCAGCTTTGCCAACGCCTTCACCATCATAACCATAGTCATAAAATTCAATCTCTCGTTCAATCATTTTTCTTCCAGTTTGCTTTCAATCAAATCAAGTATTTTGTCCTTGCCCAAGCCTGTAATACTGCTGCAAGGCAGGAAAATTTCTTTTCGCAGTTTAAGCTCTTTTGCAAGCATTTCAATCTGTCTGCCAATCGCTGCTTTTGACAACTTGTCTGCTTTTGTAGCAATAATAGAAAATGGCAGTCTGTGAAATAAGAGATATTCAAGCATTTGTCTGTCTTGAAGGCTCGGGGCATGCCTAATATCCAGCAGAAAAAATATCATTACAAGCGATGGCGACTCGATTAAATATTGCGAAAGAGTGCTCTCCCAAACATCAAATTGGCTTTTGCCCACCTTTGCAAACCCATATCCAGGCAGGTCAACAAATCGGAAACTGTCATTGATGTCAAAGTAGTTTATCATTCTTGTCTTGCCAGGTGTCGATGACGCCTTTGCCAAGCCATTTCTGCCTGTCAAAAAATTGATGAGGCTTGATTTTCCCACATTGCTTCGCCCCACAAACGCGAACTCAGGCACGTCATCTTTAATGATCTTGTCAAGCGATACCACACTTGTTTTGTATTCCGCTTTTCTGATTATCATGCAATAAGTTTAACATAACTGTGTGCAAAAATCAATAAAAATTGTGCACTTGCGTTGTTAATGAATAGCCATAAAAAGGTTCTCAATCCCGCGTAAAGCAATAAAAAAACAGGCACTCTGAAAAGTGTCTGTTTTTTGTTGTTATGCAATACCTACCATAAACCTTACAGTAATCTTGCTGATTTCAGTTTCACCATCGGTCAATGCGGTATCATAGATGTCTTTATATGTTGTGTCGCCCTCAATACCATCATAAACGATTGGATTGAAAGTATCATTATTCATATAAACGCGAATGTCTGTGATTTTTGCAAGTTTATACTCGCCACCATCAAGAACATACAGATTTGAAAGGTCGATATCAAAATTAGTTGCAATAATCATGTCTTCAAGTCTTGCATAGCCGTCTTCTGCAACGTCTTCAAATACAAGGAATTCGTTTACGTTATTGATAAGGTTGTATGACTCACCATTCTTAACGTATACACCCATCATTCCTGAATTGTCAGGCGCATAGCCAAAGCCATATGTCCATTCAATTTCTTCATAGTTGCTTTCCCAAACAGCTGTCAAGGTCAGTTGGCCATCGCTTTCAATAACTTTATCGCCAAGTGATTTGCCTGCTGTGTTGATAAGGTCGTTGCCTGAGTATGTGTAAAGCTCGCCATCACAACTGATGCCTTTGAACGTATAGCCATCACGTGTAACGCTGTATGCTGTGAACTTGCTTTCAGCGTTGAAAGATATGTTGTCTGTTCTGTCGTCAATAGCGCTGAATTTTACAGTGAGTGGATAGGTAATTGCTGTTTCTTTCAGGTAAATCTTAACTTCGCTGCCACCTACATAATCTTCTGGCAGAACAATAGGATCGCCAGCAACATTTGTCCAAGCCGTGAATTCATATCCAGGTGTAAGGTTTGCAACAACCTTTTCGTTGTCAGCTGCAAGAAGCTGGTATGACTCATATTGCTGCTCTGAAAGTCTGCTTTGTTCAATAATAGTGTTTTTATCGCTTGCGTAGTATGTGATTACCATTTGGTCTGACCAAGCTGGGTGAAGCACAACAGATTCGAGAGTGCCGAATGTAGCGCGTAATTGACCAGCTGTGTTTGTGCTGCCTTCTGTAAATACGTACCAGCCTTCATAGCTTGCACCAGCTTTTGGTGAAAGAGATTGAAGAAGTTGATTGTATTCAACCGTCTGAGTTGCAGGCGAAATGTCTACTGGGTCGCCATTGTCGTACTCACCAGCATATGTTACCTGATAAGTTCTTACATTGCGGATTGCTGTCAAGTTTGTACGGCCTTTTACAGTAAAGGTGTATGAGTTCAAATCGGATGCAGCTGTTGAATCGGCAGTAATCTCGGCAGGATTGCCATTGAACCAGCCATCAAACACATATCCTTCGCTGCCAACAAACTCAACAGTAACTTCGGTATATTTCTTTACAGAAACTGATGTTGCTGGCTGTCCTGCCTCGTCAAGCACAGGTTCGCCGTCAACATAAATTGTCATCTTTGAAGACAAAATATCCTGATAGTCATGTCCATCATTACCATCTTCAAAGATTGATACAGTGTATGAAACAGCTTCTGTAACGCTCAATGCTGTACCAACAATCAATAAAGGTAAAAGGACAATCAATGCACAAACAGATATGATTTTAACCAAATGTCTAGACATAATTCCTCCATGAATAGCCCTATTATAACACAATTAATTTGCTTTTTCAAGTATCAATTATAAAAAATTACAGGTTTTTTATATATTCGACTTTTTCAAGCTCGGCACAATTTTTAATCACAATTGAATTAATCCCCGCCTCGTCAAATTCAATCGTTGTCGCTCTGCGCCCGATAATATGTAAATATAATATGACAATAAAGGAAATATAGTATACTTCAAAACAGATATTTTATTGTAAAAACAACAAAATTTGAATTTAACAGCATGTAGAGCAACAACAAAGCAGGAAAATATGCCAAAATCCGCTTTGCGCCAATATTGCGGGGATTGTTGCCCCAATTTTGACTAACTTTTGACTAAACTTTTTGCACAAACGCGAACACAAACCGAGTTTTGACAAAA
>CAMLUY010000068.1 GCA_946487985.1 uncultured Clostridia bacterium | reverse complement strand
ATAAATAGGATATTTGATAAAATATATATTACTTAAATAATAAACCAAGTTCAGGCTGCAACGCAGGCAGTCGAGAAAAACAAGAGGTTGAAAATGGCGAATACAAAACAATACCCTTTACAGATTTTTAATACTGTATCGGTCAAAAGTGGCAAGACCATTAAAAACACTTTGGCGCAAAATGTCAAAATGACAAAAGCGGACAACAGCAAGTTGTTTGACTTTTCTGTGACTGACAGCGAAGGCAACACGGACAACTTTATCTCAATTACCAAAAGTGGAGATGAAAGTTTTATCAGGCTTGCAAGGCCTGAACTTTTGACTGACCATTCAGGCCAGCCATTGTCAGCAAATTCTGAATTGAAGGCTATATTTGACAACGGCGGCTTGAAAATTGCAAAAGATTCTGGTGCGATTGAAATGTCGCATTCAGGCGACGAATTTGTCATCAATGTAACTGCAACTGATGGCAAGCCGTACACTTTAAAAATAGGCTCTACGAACGTGTCGCTTTCGTATGGCGGCGGCGAAACACTTTCAGAGTACAAATTCTCAACTCTTTCACAAAACGCCTGCATTGATGTTTCAATGCCGCGCAGCACTGTTGAAGAAATGCTTGCAAACGAGAACGGACTTTTTAAAGACGTCAACAGCATTCGCAGTGTGCCGGGATATTTGATGGGCATGTACATGGAAGGCATGGCTGAAAATGCAGGTGAAAAGAACTGCGCGGTTAAGCTTGGCAAGTTTGAGATTTGCAGATGTGAATTTTCTGATTCAGATACTTCAATGCCATATTATTTTGTATGTCAGGAAAAGGCTAAAAAAACAGACACCCTTCTTTTTACAAATGGCAGTTTTGTTCAATGCGGTAAAAACGCGCTTGTTCAGCACAAAGACGGCGACTTTGGCTTTGTAATATCAAATGCGAAAACATCAAAAGCGCCTAAATACTGGCGTATTGACATGCAGGTCAAAGATGGCAAGACGTCACAGGCATTTGCAAAGGGCTTTGAGTTCTTGCAGGAGCATACTGGCATCGCGCCAGCAGCGGTCAGCGCAACCGAGAAAAGCGGGATTATTGTCACTGCAAGCGTTGACGGAGTTGACTATCCGCTTGTTTCACATGAGCAAGATGAACGAGGCTATACTGAGTACAAGTTTGATTACAGACCAAAAGGCTATACCGTCTTTACTGAAAATGATTCGCAAAATGGTGTAATGTTCAGCGATGAACCAGAGGCTGATGGCGAAGCTGTTGGAATTGTTGAACCTGAGCCATACGACGAAGCACCTGATGAAAATCCTGCCGATGCGGGAGACGCTCCGCCACCAGAGGAAGAGGAAATTGAGGAGCCATCTGTTGATGACACCCCTCCCCCTGTTGAAGAAGATGAGCTTGAAGGCGAAGAAGAGCCTGACGACCTTGCAGCGGCAGAAGAGGCGCGCAAAAAACGTGAAGAAGCAGCTCTTGCACACGCAGAAGAGCTTGAAAAACTTGAAATTGAAGAAAAGAACGCAAAATTCAAAGACAAACTGAAAAATTTTCACACTGTTACAGGTGAAACTCTTGCCACTGTGGGCGTGTTTATGATGATTTGCTCTTTGATACCAGGTGTCAACGCCATAATGGCTGTTGTAGGTTTGGCAATGTCAGCAGGCGGCATATTACAGTCGCAATTTGCAGGCAAACTTTTGTTTGACCCATATCGCATTGCAAAGAAAAAAGTCAAGCAGGCAGAAGCCGAAATTGAAGATGCACAGCAGGAGCGTGATTTGTTCATTGAACGCGAGCGCGACCTTGACGACCTGCATGCACAAACTCTCGAAAAAATGGCAATAATCGACAAGATGATGTACAACGATATTGAAAATGGAGGCAATCCATTCGCAATAGAGTTTGCACAGCTGTTTGATGAGTTTGGGGCTGGATTTGTAAAAGATTCTGATGAACCTGGAATGAAACAGCTTCAAAATATTGATATGATGCAGTCAAGGCTGGCGCTTGTGCAGCAGCTTGAACTTATTCGCAATGCTCACTCGCTTGAAGAGCGTGCAAAGGCTGTCGAAGAGCTTGAAATGAAGTTCTTCCAAGATATGCCAGAGGAAAAAAGAAGTCAGCTTGCCGAGCTTTTCAGCGCTGAAAACCAAGATGACTTCAATAAATTCCTTGGCGCAATGCATAATGCTGATTCTGCTCAGCAAATGGAGTGCGACCTTTATGATTTGCAAAGAGCGCACATTGCGTCAACAACAATACATTCGCTGGAATATTATGCTCAAACAGATAAGTTCACTGAGCCGCAAAGGTTGCTTTTCTTTGAAAGATATGGGAGTGCGATAATCCGCAATATAACTGTAAATCACAACGGCTCAACAGAAAAGCTTGAAGCGGTTATTGATGCTGTACCTGTGGCAAGCAGGCAGCAGGCTGAAAGCATTTTGAGTGACAGCGCCGATGTTTTGGAAAGCAAGCTCAGTCAAGTGCAAGCTCGTGCAAGCGAAAACCTTGAAAAGCATGAGACAATTGAAGATTTAGATAAGTTTCACCACCTTGTTGTTGATGTAAACAATGCGCAGACAGCAACGATGGACGATTGCAAAGCGGCTACGAATAAGTTTGTAAAAGAATACACCCTTGCCTCAGTTGTTGGCGAGCGAGATAAGTTTGTTGAGGACTTTCTTGTTGATGAAAGCGTAAGGCCAAGCGACTACACAAGCGCTACCGAGCAGGTTCTGTTTGATGAGATGAACAAGTTTGTTCAAACTGTGTCGCAAGATGAAAATCTTGCAAGTCAGGAAATGATTGGTTTGCAGCAGTTCTTGTTTGCCAAGTTTGAGCAAGGTGGGCTGTACGACCAAGTGGCTGAGATATATGCTGAAAATGAAAAGTCAAACATTTCATCTGGCGGGCTTTTGGCTGACCCAAGCAAAACCAAGATTGACAAATCGCACTCGGCACAAGCACTCGCGCTACGCTTTGCAAAAGATGAATTGATTTCAAGTATTGTAAAGGAAAGCGGGCTTGATGAAAATGCGGCAGCAGAGCTGAGGTCATCGCTTGAAAAGCAGTCCCCTTCACAGATTCTGCAAGATCATTTCAAGATTAGCAAAGGCAAAGTAACTTTAAAAAATGGTGATACAAACATAGAAATTACCGACCCGAAAGCTCTGGACGCGGCTACACTTACTGCTGCAACTGTATTGTATCAGAAAGAGCAGGCAAAAGCATTGAAAGTGCCAAACATTGCGAAACAGCTGCAAAATGAAAAGTCAAAAGAGTGGTATGTTCGATATGACGCTGAAAGTGACAGTTTTGTATGCTTTGACCCAAATGCAGAGCTTCAAGATATCGAACAAAAGCCAGAAAAGATTATTGATGCGGCTGCGCAAAGAGAGCAATTTGCAGCAAAATCACCTTATTTTGCATCACTCAGCAAAGAGCAGCAAACCATGCTTCTGCAAATGAAGCTTGGCGCAAACATGCAAATGATGAGGGTAAAAGCAGAATACAATGAAGCTCACCCACTCACTCGAGAAGATGCCGCAGCTGCAACAGGCGCATTTGCGGTAGAGCGCACTGACAAGGCTCTTGTTGACAGAGTGCACGTGTATGCGCTGGCTGACAAAATGATTGGCGCAATTATTGACGGCAAGATTGCAGGAATGATGGACGAAATTGCCATTTCAAAAGTGCTGAATGCGGAAAAAGACGTTGACTATAAAGCACAAACTACGGTTTTTGGTCAAGACTTGAAGAAGACACTTGAACGCTTCTCAGGCACACAAAAACTTTTTGAAAGCCTTTCAGCGCAGGAGCAGCAAGATTTGCACAGCGCTGTAATGGACGCAGTAAAAAACAACCGTTTCCCTGGCAGAAATCAAACGGAGATTTATTCAATACTCTTGCAACAGCAGCAAGGTAAAAAGATTGTTGACGGGCTGACATACAATGATGAAATGATGAAACATACCGAAAGTTGTGAGCTTATTAAATCGAAAGGCTTTGATGGGCTGTGCGAAGCTGTTGGGCTTAAAGATGACGAAAGGAAAAGGCTGCTTGATTCAATGATGGAAGCGCCAGGTAGTGGCGAAGACAGAAACCAACAGCTTCGAAATAATTTTAAGCAAATTCTCATAGATAAAGGCGCAAATATTGAAGCCATTGACAATGTAATGGAAAGTGCTGACATGCAGCAGCATTTTGAAAATGCAATGCAAAACCTTGATGACAAAGCAAACAGATATTATGCTGCTGGAAAAGTGTCAAAGTCTTTTGAAAACCATGTGAAAGAGCTTGAAAAAGTTGTTGACGCCCGCACTGACCGTGAGCTCAGTGGCGTAAGATTTGAATACGGCAGAGAGTTTACAGAAAAAGAGTTCAGAAATCAGCAAAAAGATAAAAGACGCGATGACCAGAACGGATATGAGTTTGATGATTATATTGAATTCTTTGAAAGCCGAGGGCTGAATCGTGAGTTCTTGCTTTCATATTTCAGCAAGGGCAAAACGACAAAGCAACAAGACAAGCTGATTGGTCAACTTCTTGATAAGATCGGGTTGTCTGCTGAACAATATGAAGCAGAAAAAGACAAAATCAAGGTGCAAAACAGCAATTTCAAAAAGCTTGCTGACAGTCAGAAAGATTACTATAAAAAAGTGCAAGCAACGCGTGAGTACAAGAACAATATTGACAAGTATCAGCAAAACATTGCTGCCCTTCAAACTTCGGTATTTGAAAAACAACCTGATGAAAGTGAAGAGGAATATGCTGAGCGTATTGAACAAATACGCGAAGGTGTAGGCAAAAACGTATGCAAAAAGCTTGGCATTGATGCGGGAGCATATCTTGACATTATCAGCAGCACAAAACTGACTGAGGCGCAGAAGCATGAAGAAATTGACAAGCTTGCAAAAGAAGATGGCATATCTGCAAACCTTGGCCTGTTCAAGATGAAAGATGAACTTGAAAAAGACGACTATGTTCGACTTGGTCAGACAAAAGCAGATTGCGCATCTCGTGCTGCACGTTTTGAAAGAGTGAGATTCGCTGAGCAGAAAAAGCAGCTTGAAGGCAAGCTTGGCAGAATTTCTGAGTTTCTTGAAAACAATCCTGACTGTCTGTTTGTACAAGACATTTTCAATGCTCTGGCAAAAGGCGACAAAGAATTTTTCGACCAACACCGTGAAATTGATATGGGCGAGTTCAAAATCAGCAAGCTTGATTTGAATCTGTATGATGAGATGGGCGTGGATATGGACAAGCTTGTCAAAGATATTGAACAAAACATCTCACCTGAAAAAGCAAGAGAAATCAATCAAAACTTGAAGATGAAGTTTGACAAAATGTCAGCACAAACAAAGGCTAAGCTTGAAAAAGAAAATGCAAGAAAAATTGAAGCCGCAAAAGAAGCTGCAATGAAGGCAACAAAAGAAAAAGAGGAAGGCGGCACTGAGAACATGGAGATTAAGCCTGCCGTTGCAAAGGCTAAAATCCACCTGCTTGCAAATCTTCTTCAAAAGCGAAAAGAAAATACAGCCGAAAAAGAAGCTGCACAAAATGAAGCACCTGAGCAAGCAAAACAGGCTGAACAGACAAATGAAAAAACAAATCAGCATGATGACGCTGAACGCGAATAATTAAAAAATAATTTTTGCCGCAAAATAAATTGCGGCAAAAATTATGAAT
>CAMLUY010000067.1 GCA_946487985.1 uncultured Clostridia bacterium | reverse complement strand
AACATCAACAAATTTGATATTTTCCCCAATTATTGATGTTTTTATTTTATTTTTTGTTTTTACACTATTTTTGAAATATTAAAGAAGGTTTTTTTGATGACTTCACTGCCAGTTGAAAGACGGTCGGACTCTGGCAATTTTTTAGTGTCCATCGTCAAAAGTTTTAAGCCGAAATCGACAGCAATCGAGGTTCTCATGTCACAGTCGGTTGCAAAAAATACTCTTTTGCCATTCTTTGTAAAGTTGATATATTTTAATCCCTTTCTATACCTGGCTGAAAGCGGGAACTGAGATGATGACACCTTTTTGATAAAGCCGTTGTCTGTGACAGCCACTATGCTTGGGAAGTCAAGCTGCTTTGCAAAAATCACAAAGTCGCCGTCGTCAAGATTGATGCCCCTGACGCCGCCTGAAATTCTGCCCTGCGTTGGGATATCGGATTTATCAAAATTGAGCGACATGCCACCCGCCGTAAGCATCAATATGCTTTTGTCCTTTTGGTCAATCTCGACTGAAATCACCTCATCACCCTCACCCAGTTTGCAAACCTGATAGAAGGATTTGTTGACAATGATATCTTTTGCGTCAGACTTCTTCACCATGCCTTGTTTGGTCATGAAAAGTATTTCGCCCTCATCTGTTGCCTTCATGACTTTGACAGGCAACTCATTGAGCGAGCTTGATTTGTCAATCGCAGACAGGCTGATGCCTTTGTCACGCCACTTGCAGTCCTTGATTTTATCAACAGTGGTCTTGATTGCATTACCCTGATTTGTGAAAATCAAGATTGTATCGCTGCTAGCAAACAGCTGCACCTGTGTATGAACATCAGTAATGGTTGAGTTGTCGGAAAGCGATTTTTGAGAATTTGAATAGCTTCTTTCAGTGACCTTTTTAATTGTTCCGCCAGCCGACAGAGCAATTACGTAGTTTTTGCCGCCATTGCCATCCTCGTCGCTTTTAATGCGCTCTATTTTTATGCTGGTGTCACCAGCAATGGAAGAACGGCGCGGACTGTTGTATGCCTTTTTGATTTCAAGCAGCTCTTTCTTTACAACGTCATACTGAGCGGCTTTTGAAGCAAGTATCCTCTCATATTCTGCGATTTTGCTTTTGAGTTCTGCAAGCTCTTCTTGCAATTTTTCAACTTCAAGGTGAACAAGTCGAGCAAGGCGCATATCCAGAATTGCCTGAGCTTGTTTTTCTGACAGGTCGAACTTATCACGCAATTTTTGTTTGGCTTCTGAAACCGACGCCGATTTCTTGATGATTTTTATGACCTCATCGATATTTTTGATGGCAATCAGCAAGCCCTCAACAATGTGGGCACGCTCTTTTGCAATATTAAGGTCATATTTGGTTCGTCTGACAATGATTTCGCGCTGATATTGCGCATAATATGAGATGATTTCAAGCAGGCTGAGAAGTTTTGGCTTGCCGCCTGCGATTGCGACCATGTTTATGCCATATGAAATTTGAAGATTTGTTGATTTGTAAAGGTATTCAAGTATTTTGTTCGCATCTGCGTCTTTTTTCAGCCGAATTACAGCGCGCATGCCGTTACGGTCTGACTCATCACGTATTTCGGTTATGGCTGAAAGTTTGTCTTTGTTCTGCTCTTTGAGCTCGGCTATTTTTTGAAGAAGCAGTGCTTTATTGACCTGATAAGGCAGCTCGGTAATCACAAGATTGCACTTGTCGCCCACTTTTTCGATTGCGACACGCGAGCGTATGATGATTTTGCCTTTACCTGTCTTGTATGCCTGTTCAAGGCCGCCATCGGTATTGATGATTTCGCCGCCTGATGGAAAGTCTGGCGCTTTGATGATTTTCATCAGCTGCTCGGCCTTGATGTTTGGATTGTTGATATATGCGACCACACCATCAATGGTTTCGCCAAGGTTGTGCGGCGGAATGTTTGTTGCTACGCCTACCGCAATACCTGTCGCGCCATTGATAAGAAGGTTTGGGAATCGGCCTGGGAACATGTCTGGCTCTTTGAGGGTATCATCGAAGTTAAGGCTCCAACGCACTGTATCCTTTTCAAGGTCGCGCATCAGTTCAATGGCAAGCGGGGTCATTCTTGCTTCGGTGTAACGCATAGCTGCCGGGCTGTCACCGTCGATTGAGCCAAAGTTACCATGCCCGTCAACCAGTGGGCAACGCAGCACCCAGTTTTGCGCCATTCTGCACATTGCATCATAGACACTGATGTCGCCATGAGGGTGATATTTACCAAGGCAGTCACCCACAATACGTGCCGACTTTCGGTAAGGCTTGTCTGGCGTGACGCCAAGTTCAAGCATTGAGTAAAGTATACGGCGCTGAACAGGTTTGAGTCCGTCCTCAACACGCGGCAGTGCACGATCCATGACTACGCTTTCTGTGTATGGGATCATTGAATCATGAAGGACCTCGCGCATGCTTTTGAATATTATGCCGCGCTCGCCATCATTGCCAGAAGAGTTGTCCATTTCGTTTGAAGCTTGGTCTTCGGCTACATCGTTGTTGCCCTGAGGAAAATCCATTCTCTCCTGCTCATAGTTGTTGTCTTTTTGCATAGTAACTCCTAAAATTCAAGTTTTTTTATGTTTTGGGCTAGATTTTTTTGTATTTTTTCAAAAATTCATCTTCGCGGTCAAAGTTTGCATGTTCATTAATGTACTTTTTGCGGGATTCGATGTCGTCGCCCATAAGCGTAGTGACCATACGTTCGGCCTCGGCGGCGTCCTCGATAGTCACCTGAATGAGGTTACGTTTTTCAGGATCCATGGTGGTTTCCCAGAGCTGTTCTGGGTTCATCTCGCCAAGACCTTTGTACCTTTGCAGGCTGTAATTGCGTCCTGCCCTTGCGATTGCTTGTGGCAGCTCGGCGTCTGAGTACACATATTCGGTATAGTTGTTTTTGTAAACCTTGTAAAGCGGCGGAAGTCCGATGTAAACGTGTCCGTCATTGATAAGCTCCCGCATATATCTGAAAAAGAAAGTCAAAAGAATTGCTCGAATGTGTGCGCCGTCGACGTCGGCATCGCTGAGAATGATCACTTTATTGTATCGCAAGCTGGAAATATCGAAATCCTCGCCTATGCCTGTGTTGAGCGCTGAGATTATTGTGCGGATTTCTTCGTTTGCCAGAACCTGGTCAATGCGCTTTTTCTCGGCGTTGAGCGGCTTGCCGCGAAGTGGCAGAATTGCCTGAAATCTTCGGTCACGCCCCTGCTTTGCCGAGCCGCCCGCCGAATCACCCTCGACGATGAAAAGCTCTACGTCTTTGCTGCGCGAAGTTGCTGCGGCAAGCTTGCCGACAAGGTTGAAGTTTTCAGCCGAGTTTTTGGCGCGCGTCAGCTCTTTTGCCTTTTTGGCGGCCTCTCTCACCTTGGCTGCGCCTTTGGCTTTGTTGATGATTATTTCAGCAATGGTGGTGTTTTTCTTGTCCTGCATGATCTGCGAAAGATATTTGCTTGTCAGCGACTCAACCATGGTTTTTGCCTCAGGATTGCCAAGCTTGGTCTTGGTCTGTCCTTCAAACTGGACATTGTTCATCTTCACATTGAGTATTACTGTCAAGCCCTCGCGGAAGTCTTCACCCATAAGGTTTGGCTCTTTATCTTTCAGCATACTATTGTTGCGCGCGTATTCATTCATCACCTTGGTGAAAGCCGTGCGAAAACCTGTTTCATGCGTACCCCCCTCAACGGTCGGTATATTGTTCACAAATGAAAAAGAATTTTCGGTATAGCCGTCAGTATAGATGAAAGCCACTTGCAGGTTGAAGTTGTTTTCTTCTGCCTCAAAATATACAGGTCGATTGAAAAGTTTGCTTTTGCCCTCAACGAGGTATTGTGCAAAGTCGGCAATGCCGCCCTCGAAATGGAAAAACTCCTCTTTTTCTGTGTTGTTGTCAACTACTTTTATTTTCAGTCCTTTATTGAGGAAAGCAAGCTCACGTGCGCGCGAGCAGATGGTGTCGAAATTGAAGCGTATATTGCCGAACATTTCGCTGTCAGGCAGAAAGGTCACCTGTGTGCCTGTGCGGTTTGTCTTGCCAACCATTTTGATAGGCTCGACTGGCACACCGCTGTGCATTTTGCCATTTTCGTCTTTATAGGAATGAAAGCCAATAAAATACTCTTTTCCGCCCTTGTAGACGGTAACATTGCACCACTTTGACAGGGCGTTGGTTACAGAAGCGCCCACACCGTGAAGGCCGCCTGAAAACTTGTAGTTTTCTGTGTTGAACTTGCCGCCAGCATGAAGTGTGGTGTACACAACCTCAACGCCAGATTTGTGCAAAGTTGGGTGCTCATCGACAGGTATGCCACGTCCATTGTCGTCAACGGTCGCTGAATTGTCCTTATTGAGAGTGATGGTAATGGTATCGCCGAACCCATTTGAAATCTCGTCGATTGCATTATCCACAATTTCCCACAAAAGATGATGCATACCCTTTGAGCCGGTAGTGCCAATGTACATTCCAGGGCGCAGGCGCACCGCATCAAGGCCTTCAAGTACAACTATATCTTTTGCATCATATTTTTTTTCAGACATGTTCGCTCCTTTGCTTTTTACCTTTTTATTATACCATAAAGTTTGTTTTATACCAATAAAATCAGGGATTTAATTTTGATAATATCACTTTTTTCTTTTAAAAACGTCCAATTTTAGTCGCAAAACATTTGATAAATATACATTTATTTGCATATTTATTCATTTTTATTGATAATCATGCAGGTAAAATATTTGTTATAAATTGCTTTTTATTGTCATAAATTGTCAATTTTTGCGTAGCATAAATGGAGAGGTTTTTATGAAAAAGATTGTTCTTACAGGTGGTGGAACTGCTGGGCATGTCTATCCTGCGCTTGCTGTCAAGGAAAGGCTTGGCGATGATTTTGAAGTCCACTATATTGGCGGCAAGGGAATGGAAAAAGACATCATTGCAAAGGAAGGAAATATCACATATCATCAGATTCCCACAGTCAAATTGAAACGCAAGTTGACACTTGAAAACTTGTTGTTGCCCATTAAGCTGATAAAATCAGTACGCCAAGCAAAAAAGGCTTTGAAGGAAATCAAGCCTGACGTAATCTTCTCAAAAGGCGGATTTGTGGCTGTGCCTGTTGCTATGGCCGCAAAAAGCCTTGGCATTCCACTTGTAAGTCATGAATCTGATTTATCAATGGGGCTTGCGAACAAGGTCATTTTGCGTTTTTGCGATGTGATGTGCACAACATTTGAAAAGACGGCAGCGGTTTCGCCTAAGTGTGTCTTTACTGGTCAGCCTATACGGAAAGCGCTTTTGAAAGGCAATAAAAAGCATCTTAAATTCTTTTCATCTCTTGACAAGTCAATGCCTGTGCTTTTGGTTATTGGCGGGTCATCGGGCGCAAAATTCCTGAACGAAAAAGTACAGGAAAATTTGGCAAGGCTATGCAAAAATTTCAATGTAATTCACATCACTGGCAAGCAAAACGTTGATAAAATAGACCACCAAAGATATTTTCAGGTTGAATATGCTGAAAATATGGGCGACTATCTTGACTGTGCTGACATAGTGCTCTCGCGCGCAGGGTCAGGCGCAATCAATGAGTTTTTGACCCTACGCAAGCCAATGCTTTTGATTCCCCTTTCAAAAAGATGCTCTCGCGGCGACCAGATTGAAAATGCCAAGTTTTTTACCAGCCTTGGCTATGCAGATATGCTTGAAGAAGAAGACT
>CAMLUY010000066.1 GCA_946487985.1 uncultured Clostridia bacterium | reverse complement strand
CTTGGTTTGGACGAACGAAGTGAGTCCACTTGTTCAAAGACAAGCACACGCCTAAATGCCAAATAATAAAATTTATATATTATTTATATTTTATTAGCACAATTTGCAATTTTATATGTTATAATGAAATTGATATTTTTATTAAAGGTAAAATTATGGAACATTTAGAAACTCTTAATAATAGAAAAAGTTTAATATTAAAAATATTTCTAGCATTTGTTGTATTATTTTTTGTTATGACTTTATTTACTGGTTGTGCATCAACAGATAAAACTCAAACTGGTGGTGCAACTTCAAAAGAAATTACATACACATATAATGCTGAGAATGACACAACAAGAATTGATTTTTTGCTATATTTTGAAAATAATACCATATATAATATGATAAAAGAAGATTGCACTTTTAGGTTGTATAAAGATAATCAGTTTGTTAAAAATGTGAAATTTTATTGGGATTTTGGTGTTAAAGCTAATAATAATGGAACAAGAAATAGTTATATAGTTGTTGACGGGAATATAGACAAATTGGAACTTGATTCGTGGACTGCTACATTTGATAACCTTTGGAATACTTATCAAACTTGGTGGCTGATAATAATCATTGCTCCTATTATACTGGCGTTAGTTTATCTTTTTATTATTTTATTTAAAGATTTAGAATTGTCAGATATTTTTGAAAGTGTAGGAACTTGGATAGGAACTGCAGTAATTCTTGGTTTAAGTTTTATATCTCCTTTTGTGAGTGGCTCGGCAAATTGGTTTCCGTTAATAATATGTTTAATTGGAGTTGTTGCGACAGTCTTATTATGTCTTTTGATGTCTGGAATAAAAGCATTGTTAGATATGAATAACTTGAACCCTTTTGAAAAAATGAGTGAGAAAATTGAACATAAAAAGGAAGAAAAATATTATAAAAAACTAACGGCATTAGTTAGTGAATGTGGAACAAACAAAAGTGCATTACAACAAATTGGAAAAGATGATTTGGCAGAATATTGTGATAAAATAGGTATTGTTGCGTCTGGAACAAAAAAATCTGATCTGATAAATGCTATAGTCGCTTACGCTGGTGGAGATTTTTCGGTGTTGCAAAAATCAAGTAAAAAATCTAATGACAGCAATAAAAAAGTTAAAACAAGTTCTATAACATTTAACGATATTGCAGGTCTTGATAAAGCAAAAGATGCCTTTAGAGAAAAAGTAATTTTGCCTTTTGAACACCCAGAGTTATACAAAAAATTTGGTAAGAAAGCTGGTGGTGGAATTCTTCTGTATGGATTGCCAGGAACTGGAAAGACAATGTTTGCAGAAGCCGCATCTAATGAAGTTGATGCTTTGTTTTTGCCAGTTAAATGCTCGGATATAAAGTCAAAATGGTATGGAGAATCTGAGCAGAAAGTTAAAGAAATCTTTACAAAAGCAAGAAAAGCCCAAAGAGCAGTTATATTCTTTGATGAATTTGAGGCGATTGGCTCAAAAAGAACAGAAAGTGCAGACAATGGGAATAATGATTTAGTTCCAGAAATTCTTGCCGAAATGCAAGGTGTTGGAACTTCTGCAAATGACTCGACTATTGTTGTGATTGCTGCAACAAATAAGCCTTGGTCAATAGATAGTGCTTTTCTAAGACCAGGAAGATTTGATGAAAAAATCTATATACCATTGCCAGACAAAAAAGCAAGAATAAAATTGTTTGAAATAAAATTGAAAGGTATTCCAACTGAAGAACTAGATTTTGAAGAATTAGCAAAATTAACAAACGGATTTAATGGCGCAGATATTACAGAGTTTTGTGAAAGACTGAAGATGCAAGCCATAAATCAAAGTATTAAGACTGGCGAAGAACATTTAATAACTATGGAAGATGCATTAAATGTTTCAAAAGAATTAAAATCAAGTGTATCTAATGAAGATATAGGAAGACTTAAACAATTTGAAGAAGAATAAAAAATGACCTAGAAAATTCTATGTTCATTTTTTGCTAGTTTCAAAGTATATAGTCCTTGATTCATTTTTTTATTTATCCAAGTCATAATATCGAGCAAAAACAATTAAAAACACAACGAAATATTTTTGATTGTGTTTAATTTTAAACATTATTTATTTTGATACTTTGATAAAATTAAAAACAAAATTATTGTCTTTTTGTTGTAATTTGTATTTTTATTTGTTATAATGTAAATGATAAATACAAGTTGCATGATCATTGATTTTTCAATGCAATAAAATATAGTCTTTGCGAGCGGAAAAGGAGGAGCTTTTTGGGTACAGTTTCGCTTTTAAACCTGGGTTTTTGGGATAGCGTATTATCAATAGTAGATATCATACCAAAGCTTATCTACTTCCTTTATGCTTGCCTTGCAGCAGGTGTTGACGCCCTTCAAGCCTTGGTTCGCAAGCTTGCTGGGCTTGACACATATTACCAAGCGACATCTGGCGAAGCGGTTACTGGGCAAGATCCGCTGACCGAGTTCATCTATGGCATACTCGGTTTTGGAGATAGTGCGCCGCTTTATGAAGCACTCAATACCGTTTTTTGGAGCTTGGCTATTTTTGGATTGTTTGTACTTGTGGTTTCAACAATGACTGCAATAATCAAGTCGCACTGGAATGAAGATACAGCAGGGACAAGCCCATGGAAATACATCTATACCGCTGGAAAGGCGATTGTCACTTTTGCAATTATGCCTGTGGTTGTAATTATAGGTTTGCAGCTATCATCATTTGTTCTGAGGACTCTTGACAACATCACTGCGGGCAGTGGGAATGAAGAAGAGGTGCGCTCACTTTTCGGTCAAAACGCGCTCAGTAATTTGCGTGGGGCGACGTCAACTGACTCTGAGCGGCGGATATACACAAACTACGACTTTTTCGGGGAAGGCGCGCCAAGCTCGAATACCACTTTCAGCGGCATGCTTTTCAACGCTTGTACATATTCTTCAAACAGAGTGAGAGATGGCTCGTATACTGTTGAACAAGCCCAAGGATTTTTCTCAAACGGAGGCTATCAGATTTTCGGCGCTGCCGACTCGGCATTCCCATCTTCTGGAACGAATGAAGAGCAGCTGCTGTATATTGCTGACCAGGTTGACTATGCTTTTGCGAACAATCTGCGGCTTAATACAGGTTACAGCTATGACTCAATCAAGGAAGAAAGTCAAGATGTCGCTCGCGTATGGGCAGTGACAGATATCACAGGCATGCTCAAAAAAGAAGTTGACTCGTTCAGTAAGTTTGACGTATCCTTCGTTTGGATTTTTTACAACCTTTGGACATTTAATGCTATCGTTGGATTTGCTGGTGTATTCACATGTTTCGCAATCATGATTTCAATCGTCATTGGCTTGATGTCGCGTCTGATCAAAGGTGCAGCGCTGTTCTTGGTTTATCCATCGCTGCTTGGCATAGCTCCGCTTGACAACTTCAAAGCGTTCAAGTCGTGGAGTTCAACCTTCATGCAGCAGATATTGATGGCAATCGGATCAATTATTGGTATCAACCTGTTGCTGTTGCTGCTACCGTATATTCAGAATATTTCATTCTTCAACAATGACCTCATTGACTACATCATCAATGTCGTCATGCTCATCACCGGTTTGCTAATGGCAAAAGACTTTATTTCCATGGTATCAGGCTTTGTGGGCGGTGCTGATGCGAACAACCTTGGTGGCGGATTTAAAGGCGAAATTGGCGGCAAGGTAAAAACAGGACTCAAACCTGCTGCAAATATTGCTGGCGGAGTTGGACGTGCTGTGGCTATCACGGCGACTTCGACTGCCAAAGGGGCATACAAGCTTGGTAAGGGCGCTGTAAAACTGGGCAAAGCGGGCGCACAAGGAATTGCAGCAGCTCGCGTGAACAGAAGTGAAAAGAAGCGCGAACAACTCTTGCAAGAAATGGTTGACAGTTCAATCAGAGACTCGTTTAGAAATCCGAGTGCAGGTGATGCACGTGCACGAGGAATCGGCTTGAATGCATACAACAAAGCCAAGAGACAGGCTCTTGACGAAGGCGCAAGCGAATCAGAGGCAACGATTCGCGCAAATCAAGCACGAATTGAGGCTGTAAAACAAGCAATCCTCAAAAACGACACGAAATTTAATCCTAATAATGCAACTAAGATGCATCTTGGTGATAAAGACTCATACGCATACAAGAGAGTACAATTTGATAAACTCACTGCAAAAAGCGCGAAACTTCAAGGCAGCTACAGCATTAAACAGAATGATCAAGGCAAGTTTAAGTCAACTGGCGCACAGGAAATTAAGGGCGACATTAATAAGGTGCTAGGTAATCTTAAAGACGGAGGGCGCAAAATTGGCGATGCAATCAGTGGTGCATTTAAAGCAGGCGCAGAGCAACTGGATAAAGTCAAATTTACTCATGGTGCACGTGCTTTGGGTGATGGCTTCTTGAAGTCGATCACAAATGCAAGTGAAGGCTTTGGTATTGACAAAACTATTGCAGGGGCAAAAGATATCTTTGGCAGTGCGTTGACAATTAAAGGCGGGCCATTCGAAGAGAAAAAGAAGAGCGGCGACGATCTTCAAGAAGCAATTGCAAAAGACAGAGCAGCTGCCGAGAAGTCACAACAAGAATTGCTGCAAGAAATCTCTACAAATATGGCGGCAATGCTCAAAACAAGCAAAGACAGTGCAACTGCGACGAGAGCAAACGCAAAAGCAATACAAGATTTGGCGAAACGATTTGGGCAGACTCAGACTACGACTACATCTCGCGAAAATGGCGGCTGACAAAGCCTTGGCAAATCATCAAACAGTTTGTCACAATCATAAAGTTATGCTTGAACACAAAAACCCTCCTGTTTTACAGCAGAAGGGTTTTTGTTGTACTTGCCAACATTGATTACTGCCTTTGTCTCTGAAAAAATTGGTGGCGTTCAAATAAAGAAAATTACAATAAATGTGAGCTTTTTTGAAGCCGGAGATGATATTGTAAATAGAGGGCAAAAAGATAATATCAACCATTTAATGCTTACAAGATTAAAAACAAAAATAAAGGGGTTGCATTATGACAGATATAAAAGATAGAAAGTTCTACGCCGATATGGTGAAAAAGCAGATAAACAGTGAAAGAAATAGGTTTTACATTTTAGATGAGGAAGCCTATATAAATGAAATGGTGGATTTTTTCATAGAATATGACAAAAAAGAAAAAGAAGCATACCCCGGTGGCATAGGGGTTACAAAAGAAATGCTTAGGATTAGAGATGAAAAACTCCTACGGATGGGGGAGATAATGAAAAAATATTTGATTAAGAAAGAGTAAGTATAATGCTTGCTCTTTTTTGATATATTTTGCCCTGAATATGGCGTAAAACCATTCCGTTATGGAGCGTTATTCCAAAATTTGTCAGCTAAAACAGCAAAAATAATTGATTATGAGAACTAATGTTTGAAAGTTATAGTTTTTTAAACACCACTAAGCCCTCAGAAATGCCCGAGCTTTTATTTTACAAAAATGGACGTTTTTGTAAAAATATATCATTTTTCTACAAATAACGACAAAGAAGGCCAAGGAGTAAATATTTGAATAAAATTATTAAGCCCAAAGACAAATGAAGTTGCTATAAAGATGCAAAGGAGAACATATCAAAGACCGAATTGCCCAATATCGCGGGGATTTGTACCCCAATTTTGACTAAACTTTTGACTAAACTTTTTGCACAAACGCGAACACAAACCGAGTTTTGACAAAA
>CAMLUY010000065.1 GCA_946487985.1 uncultured Clostridia bacterium | reverse complement strand
AAAAGCAAAAAAATATTTTTATTTTTGTTTGCAAAAATGACGTCACTCTTGTGACAAGGGTATGTCCTAATTTGTATAATTAAAAAAAATAGAATAATACTATTGCAAAGGAGGAGAAGGTGAGCGCAAAAGTCAAACTTATTACATGTGTTGTGGGAATGCTAATTGCTATCGGCATGTTTGTTGTGGGTGTAATTGCGGCAACACAGCAAAATATCGTTATGCAGGGAAATGTCAATTTTGATATACCAAATAAGACCCTTTATGTCAACGATGTGCGTTTGCAACAAAGTATGAGCGAAACTCCTCAAACCGTGCCAGGATTTCGCAAGGGCTATATCAATGATGGTTTCAATCTCAACCTTGCAAATGCAAATTTCGACATCAATACAACAGGCACCTTTGTGCTTTACTTTGACATTATCAACCTGATTGTCGATGGGCAGACAGTGCCATACACAGTCACGGCCTCATGGTCGGGTAGCCCTGTTCCCAGCGTCGAGTTTTCTCTTGACCCAGGCAGCGAAAAAATTGCAAAGGGCACAGTGACGCCGATAGACAGAAACGACTCAACGCCGCTGAGTGGCACAATAGTCCTCGAAGTCAATGTATATGATGGTCAAAGCTTTGACCTTTCAAACATTCTGCTTACCTTTGAACAAGCCTTTGACTCGTCAAAAGCGGACTACATAATTACAGAGGGCAACAACATCACAATAGACAGTTACACAGGCAGCGAGTCAAATGTAGTCATTCCTGGTTCATTCTCAATCGTTGACGGAGAGCTTGTCGATGGCGACGATTATACCGTGACATCAGTTGGTGACAACATTTTTACAAATAATACAAACATCACAACTGTAACCCTGCCAGACACAATCACATCAATTGGCAGCAGCGCTTTTCAAAACTGTTCCAACCTAACAACCATCAATCTGCCAGAAGGTCTAACCGAAATTGGAGAAAATGCTTTCCATTATTGCTCGCGCCTAACGGATATCGTATTGCCTGACACTCTAACAACAATAGGTGATAGCGCTTTCTATAATTGCTATTCAATATCTGGTACACTGAACATCCCAGCAAGTGTAAGTTATATAGGCAAAATGTCTGTAATACTTCTTGGATTGACTGAATTTACCGTTGACGCGGGCAGCCAATATTTCACCGCTGTTGACGGCGTGCTTTACAGCAAAGATATGACCAGGCTGCTTGCATATCCGAGGTCAAAATCTACTACAAACTTTGTTGTTCCAAATGAGGTTTTGACAATAGATCAAAGTGCATTCCGCGCTTGCACAGGGCTTCGCGGCACACTGACCCTTTCTCCATACCTGACAACTATGGGCACCGAAGTCTTTTTCGGTTGCAGCAATTTGAATGGCGATTTGTCAATTCCAGCAAGTTTAACAAGTATGGGGGCAGGCGTATTTGCACAATGTATGTTCAGTGCATTTAATGTCGACCCAAGCAATTCTGCATACATGAGTGAAAATGGTGTACTGTATAATAAATCAAAGACAAATCTGATCCACTATCCAGCTGGGAGCGACACCACATCTTTCACTTTGTCATCGACAGTGAAAGACATTCAAGCCCACGGCTTTTTCGGTGCAGCGTCTTTACAATCTGTTGTGCTGCCAGAAAATCTGCAATCAATAGGAAATTTTGCATTTTACAACTCAGGTCTTTCAGGTGATATAGTGCTTCCATCATCGATTACAAGTATTGGTTCTGGTATATTTGCATATACTACTGTCAATTCAATCAGTATTGACAATGCCTATTATAAAACAATTGATGGAGTGCTGTATAATGCGGCGGTTACCGAACTTTTACAATACCCAAATGGTAACACCAACAATGAAAGCTTTATTATTCCAAATACAGTGAATACTATTGGTGATTATTCCTTAGCGGGTTCAATGTTTTCGAGTGTAACCATTCCAGCCAGTGTGACGACCATTAAAGGTTACGCTTTCAGCCGCTGCACCAATTTGACAACGGTAATTGTTGAAAGTTCGTCTGTTGCAGCAATGCTGTCAAGCAAAAGTGCAGTTGGACTATTGCTCAACAATGCCACAACAGTTTATGTTTCAGAAAGCGCAGCGTCGTCACTGCCAGAGGCTTTTGCAAACATATTCATTGAAGATCAAACAGATATGACAGGTTATAGAAAATACCTAGCGCTGTAATTATATTTGCTGGTCATCTATACTTGTTTTCCTGTTGTCGGAGCAAAAATACATTCTTAAAAAACTCATCTTATATGTAACTATGCACATAAAGATGAGTTTTTTCGTATCAGAATAATAAAAGGTTGACATTTGCTCGTTCGCGGTCCTATAATAAATATATGTTTGGATTTTATGAAGATCATTTTACTATATTTGGCCTAGACATTGCCTATTACGGTTTTATTATAGCCGTTGCAATGGCTCTTGGCGTATTTGTCGCTTGCAAAAATGCCAAGCTCCGAGGCTTACGCACTGACGATATCATTTTGCTTGCCTGCTATGTGTTGCCACTAGCTGTAATAGGCGCTCGCATTTACTACGTCATTTTTGCAGATCAGTCTTTCTCGTTCGTTGAAATTCTGCGCATTTGGGATGGTGGTATGGCCATCTATGGTGGAGTAATAGGCGGTGCAATAGGAGTAATGCTGTTCTGCTTTATACACAAACACAACTTCCTTGACGTCGGCGATATTGCTGCGCCAAGCCTGATACTAGGCCAGTCAATCGGGCGAATCGGCTGCTATTTTTCACAGTGCTGCTATGGCATAGAGGTAACTGACCCGTCACTTCAATGGTTCCCATTGTCGACACAAATTGGAGGAACATGGCACTTGTCAACAATGTTCTATGAAAGCCTGTGGGATTTGCTGCTGTTTATCGCACTGATGCTTATATTGCGAAAAGGCTGGGTAAAACAACGGGGAAGCATTGTTGGCTTGTATTTTATTGGCTATGGCGTTGGCCGTGCATGGATTGAGGCACTTCGTGGCGACAGCCTTTATCTTGGTGCAATAAAGGTATCGCAGCTACTCAGCATTATACTCATCATTGCAGGAATTGCACTCATTTTGACAATGTATATTTTGCATCGTAAAGGTAAAGTAAAAAATATGTCCGAAATAGACTACCGTGGAATGATTCTCGCTCGAAATGAAGCTGAGCAGAACAGAAAGAACGACCGGGCAAAAGCGCGCGCTGAAAAGAAAGCTAATAAGCAAAATATCCAACAAACTGTGCAAACAGAGCCCAATCAGGATAAAGAAATTACATCTGAAATTCATGACGTTCCTGTAAATTCGAATAGTGTGGTTGAGGATAAAGAGGATAAAAATGAAGAGCAGCAGGACAAAACAACAAATTTTGACAAAAAAGACAATTCAACAAAGAAAAAATAGAATAAAACAGCGCTAAAAAAATAATAATATAATTATGAACGGACGAATACTTACAATCAAAAAGACAACCATTTTAAAGTTGTCTTTTATTTTGAACGCTTTGTTTTTTGTCGCAAGCTGCTTGATATCTTTTTTACTTATCAAGGACTACAATCTTTGGTTCTTTACCTTTTGTATTTTTATGGGGCTTCATCAAATTATCAGAAGCGCACTGTTTCGTGTTGACTCTTCTTGCTATTTTGGAGTGCTGCTTCTTTTTATAGGAATTTTCTATATATACTGTCAAGGTTTGCATATAGAAAACTATATATCGATTTTTATGCTTTTTGCCTTCGTGCTTGCCTCATATTTCACGGGACATTTTTTTGACCAATCCTTTCATAAAATTCTTTCTCTTTCGCTAATTTTTTCTGATATTGCTCTTTTCTTTTATCTACTAAATATAATTTCAATCTGGATTTTTCTTGCAATCATACTTGCAAGTGTGCTATTATTAGTTTGCAGATATATTGCAGTTTAATCGGAGGATTTGTGGAAGAACAAGCGTTTTCAAACGAAAGCAACGGCTACAATAAGTTTGAGGTTGATAAATACATTTCAGATCTAAAAGCCAGTTACGAAAAATTGCTCATGGACGAAAAACTTCATGTCCTTGATGCAGAGAAAAAAGCCCTAGCATGGAAAAATAAAGCAATGGAAATTGCAGGACGGGAAAAGACGATAATGTCAGCGTTAGAGTCATTTAAAAAGGAAGAGGCAGAGGGCAACCGCAATATAGAGATACTTCGCGGTGAACAGCTGCGTATGATTTATCAAAACCTCCAATCATTTTTGGAAGAATTAAACATAAAAAATCCTGGCATATTATTGAACAGCTCATATAAAAAACTTTCAGCTGCAATCGAAACTGTTTTGTCTACGACAGAGGCGTACAAAAATGAGCCTGTCAGTGCAGGTGGAGAAATAGATCCAATGAGAATCCTTCTTTCCAAAATGCAAGAAAAGAAAGTTCAAGAAAATCCTCGTGAAATAAAGATAGAGCGGTCTGTTGATCGCGATATTTCAAGTTTTATCAAACCTGTTTGCGCAGATGAACTTGCCAAAAGCGATTCTGCATCAGGGGAAAGCTTGGTAGATCAATTCCTTTCCAGCAAGCCAGAAGAGGAGCAGCCAAAATCTTTAAAAATTCATTCTACCGGTTTTGATTTGAAAGAAGCTGTCAATCCTGTTGATGATTTAAGCGAAATCATGAAAGCATTTGATTTCTTTAATGATGAGAACAATATTCCAAATAAAGATGATTATCATTTTGATGATTGATTGTTTGCGTTTGAATAATACTTTGACAGACAAAAAATACATTTGCCTTTGCAAATGTATTTTTTAAAACTTAATTGCACCGCCACTTACTTCAAGTACTTGACCTGTAATAAAACTTGCCTCGTCGCTTGATAAGAACAGTGCCGCGTCAGCAACGCTTTCAGGCTTGCCCAGCCTGCATAAAGGAGTGCGGTTTTTAATCTCTGCCTGTTCCTGCTCGCTGTATCCCTCGGTCATTGCTGTCTGAATGTATCCAGGTGCAATGGCGTTCACACGCACATATGGTCCAAGCTCATCAGCAAGCGCCTTGCTTAGACCAATCACACCTGCCTTGCTTGCAGAGTACACAGCTTCGCATGAACCTCCATATATGCCATAGATTGATGCAATATTGATAATATTCCCTGATTTTTGACCAAGAAAATGCTTTGCGGCTATCTTATTGCACAAAATCACACTTGTCAAATTTACATTGATAATGCTATTAATTTCATCAAGGCTGGTATCAATCAACATTTTTTCACCAAGGCTGATACCAGCATTGCATATTACACATTGCAGCGCAGGTTGGTCTGCTATTACTTTTGTCAGCATATTTTCTGCTATGCCGACTTTGGCAAAGTCAATTTTAACCGATTGCAAATCAACTTCGCATTTCTTGCAAATATTTTGCAGATGTGTAATATCTCCATTATTATACGTTGCAATAATGTTGTATCCGGCTTCTGCAAATTTTTTCACCAAAGCGCTTCCTATGCCGCCAGTAGCTCCTGTAATCAGAACTGTCTTTCTTAACATAAACTCACCATTACAATACCATTCTAGCACAACTATTTAATTTTACCAACTCATTTGAATATTACAAACAAAAAAGTTGCTTTAAAATTTGAATTAATAAACAATAATCAAATGAGAGAGCTTTTTAATCGTGACAAAAAGGGAAGAAATTATTCTTCCCTTTTTGCAAATAAGCTTTTAAAATCGTATATATTGTATTTTGAATGTCAAACAAACGGCTAGATATAAATTTCTTTGTTATTTGGTGGGCAGAGATGGATTCGAACCATCGAAGACGTAGTCGACGGATTTACAGTCCGTTGCATTTG
>CAMLUY010000064.1 GCA_946487985.1 uncultured Clostridia bacterium | reverse complement strand
TACAGCGTTGCAAGACGACGAAAGAGTTACAACTCTCAGTAAAGGCAATGAGCCCCAACGCTATGTAATTGTTTTTCCAAAACATGAAGACTGAAATATCTCTAAAAAATAAAAAACTCTTTGCGAAATCTGCAAAGTGTTTTTTTATGTCAATCATTATTTTTACTTTTGCAATTTTTATGATGTTGCACATTTATGAAGAAATTGAAAAAATAGAAAAAACGCAAAGAAATAATAGAATAATTTATAAAAAACACCAAGTTTGAACACATTTTTACTTTTAATTAATATGTTTTTGTATCTAATTTGTATAAATTTGAATTATCAGAAACTTTATAAGTTGAGTATTTCCTGAAAAATTTCGTCGATAAAAGGGCTCATTTATGTGGTGATAAACCTGGATTAAAATGAACAGTGTTTAAAAATTGAAAACGAAGGTTATTGTGAGTTTAGCCTCCTAAAACAAATAAAAATTATTAAAAAGTAGAGCTGAATAACAAGCCGTTTATGAAGTAAAATAACAATTTAAATTTTGCGATGTCCATCTTTTCGAGATGCACAGTAAAATGATAGACATCGCATAAATTGTTGTGTGCTACGATAACTACTTGTAAAAGCAAAATTATTAAAAATTTATCAAAAAAATTGCTAATTTCACAAAAAAAAGCGCTTTTTATGCCATATTTTGCTCTTTTTCAATCATTTTTCGAGCAGCTTGATATTTTTCAATGGTGTCAAGAAGATATTTTTCTCTGCTTCTAGCGTCCATTTTAAGCATTTTTTCATTATCCATCAGCCTCTTCAATGGATTGCTCATTTGATTATCCTCGTTCATCAGAGCGCGTACTTTTGCAATAAATTCATCATCTGTACTTTTTATTATCTTTATATCAGCATTGCTGTATGTATTTCTCAAATTCTTGTTTATCATTCGGTTTTTAGCTCTCATTGCAAGTGTTTTTAACATATCATTTTTCATTATTCTCTCCTTAGCTTTATTGAAAATTTTGCCTCAATAAAACAATATCATTATAATATGTATTGCGCAATTTTGAAAGCAAAATTAAGTCTAATATAGCATGATTTTGTCGATTTTTGTTGCTAAAAATGAAAAATAAAGCATATATTATATAATTATATAAACATAACTAAATAGCTTTTAATAAAAGGTAAAAAATAATAATATTCGACATAAATTAGCTTTATATTTGTATGAAAAATTGTTGTAATGTGGTATAATGATGATGCATCCAGAGAAAGGCTAGCGTGAATGTAAAACTGAGATTATAACAATTTATTACTGCCATTTTAAAAGGTTTTATATTTAACCATATTATAAAAGGAGGGAAAAACCTTGTTCAAATCGATTACGAGAATGTTCAAAAGAAATGGCAGTGAAATGTCTTATCAAGGATTGCCAGAATTTCTTTTCAAATCAATGGACGAACAGCAGAAATTCATTTCATCAATAGATATTGACAATCCAAAAAAGATGCCGAAATTTAAATTTTTTGATTTTTCGCCAATGCTGTTTATCGACAGAAACGCAAAAATAGATTTTGTAGAACGCTGTTTGGATATGTACGTCGAAATCATTGATACATTGAAGAACGGTAATGAAATAATTAAAAGATATTAGATACTATAAATTTTTACTAAATTTAAATGCTTTATCAAATGGGTGTAACTGTAAATTATTACAGTTTTTTTATTGTATTGATTTGGCTATAATGCGCGCACTATATTGAAGCAATTTTACATGCGACAACAAAATGTTATAATATGGCTTTCATAAATTTGATAAATTGCCGTAAATTGATAGAAATTGTGTAAAAACACATAATATCACATTTAAGAGCAATAATTTAAAAAGAAAAGCAACAAAATAATTTGCGATTTAGCTTTATTACAGGCAATTATATTATGTATTCATAACTATACAAACGATATTTTTTGTCATTAATTGAGTAAATACTCGTGTGAACAAAAAATAAAAAGTTGAAAGCGCAAACTTATTAAGCTAAAAGTAACAACATTTAATAAAAAACCATTGCTTATATTTGCAATGGTTTTTTATTTATTCTTGTATGTAAGTGTTGTCGTATTGTTTTAGAATTCTTCTACAAACAATTCAAAATATGCTTCTGGGTGATTGCAAACCGGACAAACCTTAGGAGCTTCTTTTCCAACATAAATGTGACCACAATTTCTGCAAATCCATACACGTTCGCTTGTCTTTTTGAAGACTGTGCCGTTTTTCACCATTTCGGCGATTTTGTTATAGCGTTCCTCATGACGCTTTTCGATTTTAGCAACGCCTTCAAATTTATCTGCAATAGCATCGAACCCTTCTTCACGTGCCTCTTTGGCCATTCTCATATACATTTCAGTCCATTCGCCATGTTCGCCAGCTGCTGCGTCTATAAGATTTTCAAGAGTTGCTGGGACAGCGCCACCATGCAATTCCTTAAACCAAAGTTTAGCGTGTTCTTTTTCATTGTTTGCTGTTTCTTCAAATACGCTTGCTATTTTCTCATATCCATCTTTTTTAGCCTGAGATGCATAGAAAGTATATTTATTTCTTGCTTGACTTTCACCAGCAAAAGCTTCCATAAGATTTTTTTCTGTTTTTGTACCTTTAAGTTCTTTCATGTTTACCTCCACAATAAGTATAGCATATTTGATTGATAAAGCAAAACGTTTTATGTCAGGACAATAAACTTTTCATGATTTAAATAAACAAAAGAAGATAATATTCAAAATAATAGAAAGCTTGTTGATACGTGTTTTTTAATAGTTGTGTATTTCTGGATTTAAATAAACAGTTGCATTTTTCAAAATTCAATCATAAAAATCGTTAATTTTTAAGCAGCGCATATAAAATTTTATAAAAAACTTGGATAAAATTTAAAAATACATCGCCACATAATAGAATAAAAAATCATTTATGACGGAAATGTTTCACGTGAAACAGAACAACTATAAAGAAATCGATTGTTTCACGTGAAACACTAAATCTATTCCAAGAAAAGGACTAATTACATATGTTTCACGTGAAACAAATCTTTCTGTGTAAAAACTTGCTTGATGCATAAGAGACAGAACTGTGCGAGAGAATTGAAGAAGTTTTTATTGTATTAAACAAGTGCGTTTGCAATCCTTTTAATAGTGCGTATGTTTAAATTGATATTTATATCAAAAATAATAACATTGAAAGTGCTAGTTAAGTTGGATACGGGTTGATAAAGACAAAATATATTAATGATTAAATCTTACGTATGTTTACAGGATATAAAATTAGAAACTCATTGTGCGAAATCATTACGTGCTTGATCTAATTTCTGGTTTGAATAAGACTTTGCCATTATGTTTCTTATAGAAGCTTGAAAGTAATGTGATGGGCTTGACATCGCTTTTAAGTCGATGAATTAAAGAAAAATCATATCATATATTAATAACGCATAAAGGCAATTTACACAAATGTGATGCATTACATGTAAAATTAAATTTTTTTTTAACAAATAAAAAGCACTTTGTACAAGTGCTTTTAGTTTAAATCGCATAATTTAATTTTTTAAGATTTGTGAATTTTAACTGTTTGGGTGTCTTTTGTTGTAGTTTCTAAGGTCTCCCAAAGTTATTTCTTTCTTTTTAAGAAGCTCAATCATATCGGCAAGTCTGTCTAGATCATCTCGTGAGTAATAGTCGATGTATATTCTGCCTTTATTGTCATTTCCTATTGCTGAAACTTTTGTTGCGAATACTCGCTGCATTTCATTGATAAGTTCTTTCAGTTCAAGTGACTGTTCTGCAACTTTGGTAGGTGTTTGCTTTTTTGGATTGAGATAGTTTTTTACAGCCTTTTCAAGGTCGCGAACAGACATCTTTCCATCAGCTGCCTGTTTTGCAAGTTTAATCTGCTGAGTTGTATCGTCGATGACTACCAAACTTCGAGCATGTCCGCTTGAAAGACGTCCGTCTTCAATCATCTTGATTACATCTGGGTACAGCGACAGCAGTCTGAGTGTGTTTGCTACCGATGAGCGGCTCTTTCCAATACGATCTGAAACAACTTCTTGGGTAAGGTTGTACTCGTCCATCAATTGTTTGATAGCTCGTGCAGCTTCGATTGGGTTCAGGTCTTCACGTTGCAGGTTTTCAATAATAGATATTTCTTTGATTTGCTTTTCTGTATAGTTCTTGATTACAACAGGGACTTTTTCAAGGCCTGCCATGTTTGAAGCTCGCCAACGACGTTCACCAGCTATAATCATATATCTGCCGTCATCGCCTTTATTGACAACAAGCGGTTGAATTACGCCATGAGTCTTTATTGAGCTTGAAAGTTCTTGCAGTGCCTCTTCATCGAAATGCTTTCGCGGCTGATTTGGATTTGGATAAATAAGTCCAATTTCCAGTTCTGTTACACCGTCTTTATTGCCTGATTCTGTGGCTTTTGGTGTTTGCTCATTAGTTATGTTTTTATCACTTTCTTCGTCATATATCCCGAAAAGCGATTCAAGTCCGCGTCCCAAACCTTTTTTTCTATCCATTGTTCACCTCTCTAAGTTTGATTTTTGTATCCTTTGTGATGGATTTGTATTTTACTTTGTTTCGGTCAAGAAATTCCTCGGCCAGTGACATGTATGCTTCTGCACCTTTTGATGAAGGCTCATATACCAATATTGGTTCGCCATGGCTTGGTGCTTCTGCAAGTCGGATATTTCTTGGTATGTATGTGAAGAACACTCTCTTACCAAAGAACTTCAAGATTTCATCACTTACAAGATTGGTCAGTATTGAGCGCTTGTCTTTCATTGTCATGACTACGCCTTCAATATCGATTGTTGGATTGAGATGAAATTTGATAAGCTTGATGGTATTCATCAGTTGTGTTAATCCTTCCAAAGCAAAAAATTCGCATTGAATTGGAATGATTACGCTGTCGCTTGCCGTCAAGCTGTTGACTGTGATAAGCCCAAGCGATGGTGGGCAGTCAATCATTATGAAATCATAACTTTCTCGCAATGGATCAAGTATGCCCTTAATGATTTTTTCTCGCTGTGGCATTTGCACCATTTCAATCTCTGCGCCAGCAAGGTCAACGGTTGAAGGTATGATGTCAAGGTCATTGATAATAGTGGGCTTGATGACATCTTTTACATCGGTGTCACCAGAGATGAGATCATAGATGGTTTTCAGGTCTTTGGTTTTTTCAATGCCAAGTCCGCTTGTTGCATTGCCTTGTGGGTCAAGGTCAAGAACCAAGACCTTTTTGCCCATAGCCGCAACATAGGCAGCAAGATTTATACAGGTAGTGGTTTTTCCTACGCCGCCTTTTTGGTTTGCAAAAGAAATAATTTTTGCCATAATTTACCTCGTCAAAATGAATTTCAAAATGCGAAAGGTTGAAATAATAAGTTTGCTCGCATCTTTCAACAGATATTGCTGTTAGACTTTTTAGAATACAAAAAAGCATACAACAATCTTATTAATATAATAACATAAAATAAAAGAAAATTTAAGTGTTTTTTTATAAATTGTGTAAAAAAGTATTTAAAACTATAAAAAAAAGGCATTTTTTTCTAATAAAACAATATTTTTGGTTTTTAGAGCGCTTTATGTAAGATACAGTTGCATCTGAGTTCCTGTTTTGTCAACACCTTGCGGTGACATACAATCTTTTTCGCAAATACAGTCGTGAACTGCGAGCTACGCTCAAACAACGCTGATGTTTTCTCTTTTTTACATGCGATTTTTATTTAAAATGCAACAGCGAATAGAACTGTTTTATGTGGTAAAATAAAGCGCAATTTTGTCAAATAATTGAAAATTTGAAAGAAGTTTCAAATTTTTGTCAA
>CAMLUY010000063.1 GCA_946487985.1 uncultured Clostridia bacterium | reverse complement strand
TGGAGATCAGGCATTTAACTATTGCACCAAATTGACAACAATCAACATTCCAGACGGCGTGACCAGCATTGGAGATGGTGCATTTTCTAATTGCAGCGGCTTGACAACAATCAACATTCCAGACGGCGTGACCAGCATTGGAGATCAGGCATTTAACTATTGCACCAAATTGACAACAATCAACATTCCAGACAGCGTGACCAGCATTGGATATAATGCATTTGTTTATTGCACCAGCTTGACAACAATCAACATTCCAGACAGCGTGACCAGCATTGGATATAATGCATTTTCTAATTGCAGCGGTTTGACAACGGTCACCATAGGCAGTGGTGTGACAAGTATTGGTGAATACGCATTCAGAGGTTGCAGCAAGTTGACAACAATTACGATCAAAGCAACTACTCCGCCGAGTCTGGGCAATAGCAGCGCGATCCCATCAAATGTAACAAACATCAAAGTGCCAGCTGAGAGTGTTGGTGCCTACAGGACGGCAGACAATTGGTCAACATATGCCAACAAAATCAGCGCAATCGCATAATATTTCAGCACAGACGACAAGCAATTGAAACAAAAAATCTTCTGCAACTTCATGCAGAAGATTTTTTGTAAACTAGGACTATTTGAAAATTATACAAAAAAGCGGTCGCGATTGAAGTGGGTTTGCCTTCAAATCGGCCGCCTTTTTTGGTAGCAGCAACTGGGATCGAACCAGTGACCTCAAGAGTATGAATCTTGCGCTCTAGCCAGCTGAGCTATGCTGCCAAATGTTTTTTGCCCTTTCAGTATAATGTAAAATCTTTCATCTGTCAATCTTTTTTTGAATTTTGCAACAATTTTTTCTGTCTTTTTCACTTTCGGGGGCGGAAAGTTGAAAATAACATTTTGATTTTTGCCGTGAATTTTATATAATTTATTTACAGGCTGCAAAAGCCTGAAAATTTTAGTGAGGTGAACACATGTTACAAGAAAAAATAAAGGCCGCAAATGTGCAGGCAATGAAAGATAAAGACGTGGTGGCGCGCTCCTTTTACAGTGTGCTGCTCAATAAGATTATGCTTGAAAACATCAAGAAGCGGGAAAAGGGCGGACAGGTCGAGGACGCAGACATTGCAAACATTTTGCAAAAGAGCATAAAGGAGCTTGAAGAGGAGAAGGAAAACTACGCCAAGGTTGGCAACACCGCCGAAGTCGCAAACATTGAAAGGCAGATTGAAATTGCAAAGTCATATCTGCCAAAAATGCTTTCAGAGGGGGAAATTGCAGAGATTATTTCATCGCTTGATGACAAGTCTGTGCCAGCTGTGATGAAGCACTTTAAAGCCAACTATAATGGCAAGTGCGATATGCGACTTGTGCAAGAGGTTTTGAAAAAGCAATGAAGGTTTTTGCAATCAGCGATTTGCACCTGTCACTGAACAATCCAAAGCCGATGGATATTTTTGGCCCGACATGGGAGGGATATATCGACAAGATTTTTTCAGACTGGCGGGCAAAGGTGACCGATGAAGACATTGTTCTGCTTGCCGGCGATTTTTCTTGGGCGATGCGGATTGAGGAGTCTGTTGCCGATTTCAGATTGCTGGAAAATCTTCCAGGCAAGAAGGTCATCATTCGCGGCAACCACGACTATTGGTGGAAGTCAATTTCAGCAGTGCGTGCAATCTTGCCAGAAAACTTTTATGCTGTACAGAATGACGCTGTCAAGTTTGGCAATGTCATCATTTGCGGCACGCGAGGCTGGTCTGTGCCCGAGCGAGGAGCGACCCAGTCAGAAGAAGATGAAAAGATTTTCAAGAGAGAGGTTATTCGCCTTGAACTGACCTTGCAGGCGGCTGAGAAAATCAGGGCTGAGGGCGACAGTGTTGTGTGCATGATACACTATCCGCCTATGAACTTTTCACGCGATGACAGCCCGATGACCGAGCTGATCGAAAAATACAAGGTGAGCGCTGCGGTCTTTGGTCATTTGCATGGCATGAAAAATCCAAGGACCTGCTTTGAAAAAAACGGGGTGCGGTACTATTTGACTTCATGCGATGCGGTTGGCAACAAGCTGACTGAAATCTGTTGCAATCCTCCGCATGAAAATTGAGCTTTGAAAGTTTAAATCCGCCGCGCTTTGGAAAAAATCTTTTCACGGGGTGGTTTAAAGCGCGGCAGGCAGAGTGTTGCTCGTGCTGTAAGGTTTAATTTAAAAAAACTCAAAATTCTGTGCCATCACAACACCCAGTTTGACAAAAATTTATTCCAGCAGACAAGAATTATTTGACAAAAAGCATGCAATAGGCTATACTACACAGGTAATGTAGCCGCATTCGAGTCCTTTTTGGCGGCAAAAAGCACAAAGAAATAAAAATTCCGGAGTAAAAATGAAGACTTTTGCAAGAAAAAACATAATACTGATTATCGCGCTTTTCATTTGTGCGGCTTTTATTTTGACAGGCTGTGCAAGCATAAGCGGAATATATAAAGACGGCAAGCCGGTAAGCTATGACGACATCATGTATTTCAAAGGCCAGGTTGCGCAGATTGAAAACTATCTTTACTATGGCAATGGTTACACAGCGTCAGACAGCGATGGCTTTGACTATGATGCAGCAGCGGCAAAGGGATACCTTGCCCGCATCAATCTTGACGAAATCAAATATGACCGCACAGAGGACGAAGACGGCAACTATGACCCAAGCGCATTAGGCGTTGAAAAGGTGAACGACAAGCTTGCAGGCTTTGAAAACCAATACATGTTTGCGCTTGGTGAATATCTGTATTTCACTTCGGCGAACACACACAAAACTGGCAGCCTTGAAAATGATTACAGTCAGGTATCAATTTTCAGAATGAAATTTGACGGCAGCAAGTTTGATGAAATCGGAACTTTCCGCAGCGACGACAATTCAATAATCACTGCACAAAAGGGCAGCGATGGCGACTTCTATTACATTATCTACGCGCCAACAAGCAGCGATGAGTCGCCAACATACAATCTTTACTCTATTTCAATCGGCAAAAAGATTGGCAAGACCGTCACACTTGCCGAAGATGTGAAATCAGTTGCAGTTTGCGATGAAAACTCAACCATTCGCAATGTGGTATACACCGTCGATTCAGACCGCAGCGAACATGAAACAATCGCAGTAAAGGCTGTGGACTTTGCTACTGGCGAAGTTGCTGCATACGGTGACAACAATGACGTGGCTGGCTCGACAACTAAAATGCTTGGCCGCGTAGGCGATATTGTGGTGTACAGTTACAGCTCGCCAAAGATAGCCGAAGAGGTGTTCTATAAAGACCTGACCACAGGCGACAAGCACTTTTCAGGTACAAACAAATTCCACCCGCTTGCAATGCATGACATACAAGCTGTTGGTGATGGCGTAATGTTCATTGGTGACGCAAGCGGCTCATTGATGTACAAATCTCTTGACAATGTTACACAGGATGCACAGCGAATGCTGGCTTCATCAGAGTTTAGTGATGTACTCTTTGCTGACGAGGATTGGATTTACTACTCAAACAGCACATCAAACAGCACATCAATCAGCAGGATCAATGTTGTTGACAAAAAGATTGAGCAGATTGTTTCAATGACATCAATTATTTCAGGTCAGTGCGGATACGCTGACGGATACATCTACTTCTACGCTCAGCTTGAAGACGATGGCAAGGCTGACAGTGATGAAAATGCAACTTCGGACACAAACTACTATCTTCACCGCACAGACAAAAACGGCACAGTTCAGCTGCTTGCCAATGTGAAATAGTCTGGTTCAGAATATAATAAAAAAGGGCATGGCAAATGTCCTTTTTTGATTTAACTTCCTTTCGCGCTCAAACAAGACATTTGTTTGCTTTTTTCACACAAAATGATTAAAATAATAGCAAAAGATAATTCAATTCGAGGTCAATCATGAGTGAAATTTTGGGCAACATCAACAGCGTTGAAAGCATGGGGCTTGTCGACGGCCCTGGCATCAGATATGTGGTCTTCATGCAGGGGTGCGAACTGCGCTGCAAATACTGCCACAATCCTGAAACATGGGATAAAAATGGCAAGTGCGAAAAGCTCAGCGCTCAGCAGCTGGTAAAAAAAATTGAAAGGTTCAAAAACTACTTTAGCAGTGAGGGCGGTGTGACTTTTTCGGGCGGCGAGCCCCTTTTGCAGCCAGCGTTTTTGCTTGATTGCCTGAAAGAGTGCAAGGCAAAAGGCCTGCATACCGCGCTTGACACGGCGGGAGTGGGCTTTGGCGAGTATGACGAAATCCTGGCATACACCGACCTTGTAATCCTTGATATCAAATCCTCGAATGAGAAAAGGTATCGCGAGATTACAGGGCAGGACATGTCAAGGTTCAAAAAGTTTTGCTCGGACTGCCAAAGGCTTGGCAAAAAGATGTGGATTCGCCAGGTGATTGTGCCAGGCATAAACGACAACAATGAGTGCATGGACGAGCTTGCAGCCTTCGTTGCTGGCCTTCAAAATGTTGAAAAGGTGGAACTTTTGCCATATCGCACCATAGGCGTGCACAAATATCGCGAGCTTGGTCTGCCATATCGCCTTGAAGGCGTGAGTGAAATGTCGGCAGAAAAATGTAGCCAGCTTGAAAGCGCCCTTCATGCCCAAATAGCCGCAATACGCGGGGAAATTTCAAGAAAATAATTGACAAAAGGGCGAAATTATGATAACATGTGCATGCAGAGTAAAAAACTGTCCTTGTCTTTCACGCCGTTGAAAGACCAAATTGTCCAAAAGGAGGTAAAAGTATGAATAGGTATGAGCTTCTCTATATCATTTCATCAGACGTAGCCGAAGAGCAACGCGAAGAGCTGATTAAAAAGTTCGCAACTTACGTTGAAAGCAAAGGCGGCACTGTTGAGGGAATTGATAAGTGGGGCATGAGAAAACTTGCCTATCCAATCAACTTCAAAAACGAAGGATTTTATGTTTTGATGAACATCTCTCTTTCACCAGAAGAAGTTGACGCGATGGCAAAACTCATGAACATCACAGAAGGCATCGTTCGCCAGATGTTTGTAAAAAAATAATTCCGCGCGAATGAAATAAGGAGAAAATATGAATAAAGTAATTTTAATTGGCAACCTGACACGCGACCCTGAGCTGACTACAACAAACAGCGGTGTGTCGGTTTGCAGATTCTCAATCGCAGTACAAAGGCGCTTTTCAAACGCCGACAATGGTCCACAGGCAGACTTTTTCAACATTACAGTTTGGCGTGGACAGGCAGAAAACTGTCATAAATTTTTGAAGAAAGGTTCAAAGTGCGGAGTTGTTGGTCGCTTGCAAAACTCTTCATACGAAGCAAGTGATGGCACAAAACGCTACTCGACAGATATCATTGCTGAGGAAGTTGAATTCCTCAATTCACGCAACTCATCAGACACCGTTGAAGGTGGCGATATGATGGGCGGCAGCTCTCGCAGCAGCAGCGCGAAAGAGGGCACTGCCGAGCTTGAACCAATCGACGATGACAGCCTGCCATTCTAAAACTAAATGAAGTGCGCAGTAAAAATGCGGCGTACAAAAAAATAAAAGGAGTGTAAAATGGCTGAAGCAACAAAAACAGAAGAAAAGGTTGTGGTAAAGAAATTCCGCAAGCCTTCAAAGAAAAAAGTTTGTGCTTTTTGCGTAGCAGGCGAAAAGACAATCGACTATAAAGACGTTCAAAAAATCAGAAAGTACATCACTGAGAAAGGCAAGATCCTGCCAAGACGTCAAACAGGTGTTTGCAGCATGCATCAACGCGAGCTTTGCATAGCAATCAAGCGTGCAAGAAATATCGCTCTGCTGCCATATGTAGGTGACTAAAACCAAACCGCTGCAAGTGCAGCGCAAATAAAATAAAATTTACAGGAGGCAAATATGAAACAGGAAATTCATCCAGATTATCATGAAGTTACTGTGACTTGTGCCTGCGGCAACACTTTCAAAACAAAGTCAAACTGCAAAGGTGACACACTCAGCATTGACATTTGCAACAAGTGCCACCCATTCTTCACAGGCAAGAAAAAGGTTTCAACAAGTCTCTAAAAAGGGTTATCGTACAACTACTGAAACATCTCCTGTTTT
>CAMLUY010000062.1 GCA_946487985.1 uncultured Clostridia bacterium | reverse complement strand
GGAAATTTGCCTTTCATCAAAAATGATTCATACACGCCTTGAACAGCACTTGAAATCAAATAATTTTCAACGTACCTGCCATTGACAAACAGAGTCTGATAAGTCCTGTTTGACTTGCAAACCTTTGGCTTTGTCACATATCCTGTAAGGGTAAAACCATTCTCTGTCAAGTTTACAGGTATTAAGTTGTCGTATATCTCTTTCCCGTATATTGTATATATTATATCAGACATACTACATGATTTTGTATTGTATATCTGTTTTCCATCCACGTAGTAAGAGAAGGCAAGTTCAGGGTTTGAAAGCATGAACTTTTCAACAAGATGGGTAATTTCACTTTCCTCGGTTTTTGGCTTGCGCAAAAATTTAGCACGAACAGGAGTGTTGAAAAAGAGATTTGCGCATGTGATTGTCGTGCCATTTGAGCGTGCAATTTCAACAACTTCATCAAAAACGCCGCCACTCACCTTTATCGAATAGCCCACCTGGCTGTCAGCAGTTTTCGAAGAAAGCTTGACTTGACAAACAGCAGAAATAGACGCAAGAGCCTCGCCTCTGAAACCAAGTGAAAGAATATTATCAAGGTCATCGACGTTTTTGATTTTGCTTGTTGCATGTGGCAAAAAGGCTGTTGTAAGGTCGTCCTTTTCAATGCCACAACCATCATCAGCAACAGTTATGCTGCCTATGCCGCCGTTTTCAATCTCGATACGAATATTCTTCGCGCCTGCGTCAATACTGTTTTCAACAAGTTCTTTGACTATCGATGCTGGTTTTTCAACAACTTCGCCAGCCGAAATCCTGTTGTATACTACCGGCGAAAGAAGGTTTATTTTCATCAGCTCCCCCTAAAAATCAATTTTACTAATCAATATCGTCCTGTTTTGATTTTACCACAAGGTCGCTGAGCAAGTCAAACGCATGCATAGGCGAAACCCTGTTCATGTCTATATCTTTAAGTATAGAAAGTATTTTCATTGCAACCTTAGTGTTTGATGCAGCCTTTTGCTTGTTTTCTTTAAAGATATTGATGTCAAGCTTTTGGTTTGCTGCTTCCAAACTGTTTGAAATCTCTTTCGCGCGGTCAAGAACCACCTTTGGAACACCTGCAAGTCTTGCGACCTCGACACCAAAGCTTTTGTTGGCGCCGCCTCTGACAATTTTTCTGAGAAATACAATTTCGTCATCAAATTCCTTTACTGAAATCTTATAGTTTTTTACACCTTCAAGCACGCCTTCAAGCTCGGTAAGTTCATGATAGTGCGTTGCAAAAAGCGTCTTTGCCTTGAAATTTTTTGCAAGATATTCAACCACAGCCCAAGCAATGCTGAGTCCGTCGAAAGTCGACGTCCCCCTGCCGATTTCATCAAGAACAATCAGGCTTTTATCGGTTGCGTTTGCAAGTATGTGTGCAACTTCGCTCATTTCAACCATGAACGTTGATTGACCAAACGCAAGGTCGTCAGATGCTCCGACTCGGGTAAAGATTCTGTCTGTGATTGGAATTGCAGCCTCTTTTGCTGGGACAAAGCTGCCAATATGCGCAAGCAGAGTTATTATTGCAACCTGACGCATATATGTGCTTTTGCCGGCCATATTAGGCCCAGTCAGTATCATGATTTTGTTTTGGTCATCATCAAGAAGAGTGTCATTGCCAACAAACTGCCCTTTATCAAGGAATTGCTCGACTACCGGGTGTCTGCCGTCAACAATACGAAGCTCTTTAACCTGTGCGTTTATTGTAGGCTTGACAAAATTGTTTTTTACAGCTGTATCAGCAAGCGAGCGCATTGCGTCAAGCTTTGCGATAGCCGTTGAGATTTGCTGCAAGGTTTGTATATATTTTGAAAGAATGTTTTTTATTTCATTGAAAATATCGTTTTCAAGTTTGATTGCCTTTTCTTCTGAGCCAACTATTTTTTCTTCAATGATTTTCAAGTCCTCTGTGATATAGCGCTCGTTGTTGGCAACTGTTTGTTTGCGAATATATCTGATTGGCACTTTGTCAATCTGGCTTTTGTTGACTTCAATGAAATAACCAAAAACCTTATTGCTGGTAATTTTCAGATTTTTAATGCCTGTTTCAGCAGTTTCTTTGGCTTGAAGCTGCTCAATCCAGCCTTTGCCTGCAAGCTTTGCAGCTCGATATTCATCAAGTTCAGCATTGAAGCCTTTTCTGATAAATCCGCCATCTTTTGTAACATTTGTTGCGGTTTCATCGATTGCCTTTGTCAAAAGCTCAGTGATGTTTGAAACGTCTGATATTTCATCGCGGCATTCAGAAAGATATGGATCAGTGGTGTTTTTCAGCTCCTCTTTAATATCTGGCAGTTTGGAAAGAGATTTACCCAAGGTCAGCATATCGCGAGGCGTAATGTTTCCGTAGGCAACCTTGCCTGAAAGGCGCTCAATATCGTATACGCTTGAAAGAAGCTCGCTCAATCTGTCCCGCATAATCAGCTTTTTCACAAGTTCGTCAACTGCACTGAGTCGCATGTTGATATCTTTGGAATTTTGCAGCGGCTCGTCAATCATTCTGCGAAGATATCTAGCCCCCATTGATGTCTTGGTTTTGTCAATTACCCAAAGAATAGACCCGTATTTTTTGCGGTCACGATTATTTTCGACAATTTCAAGGTTACGACGAGTATTAAGGTCAATGGTCATGTAGTTTTTATCTCTGACCAAATTGATCTTATTTATATTTGAAAGCGCGCGCTTTTGGGTTTCGCGAAGATACTCGAACAGAGCGCCAGCGCTGCAAATTATTGCTGTCTTGCCTTTAAGGTCAAAGACATTTTCAAAGTTGTCACCAAACTGCTTTGACAAGGTGTCCATTGCCTTCGACTTGCCAAAAGCCCATTCATAGTATGGTGTAAGTTTTTTCACTCCACCAAGGCGCATTAGTGGGATATTGTTGTAAAACTCCTCGGCTTCCTCATTACCGATCACCTCAGACGGGCTGATTCGCGCAATAAGGTCGCTGATCTGGTTTGTGTGGTTTTCGTTTATTTCCATAACCTCAAAAATGCCGGTGGATATATCGACATAGCTGAGCCCCATTTTATCGCCCGATTTGAATACTGAAAGCAGATAGTTGTTCTTTTGCCCTTCAAGCAGCTCTTCATCTATCAGCGTGCCCGGAGTAATAACCCTGATTACATCGCGGTCAACAATGCCCTTACCAGGAGGGCTGAGCTGTTCACAAATTGCGACCTTGTGACCATTTTCAATCAGCTTTGCGATGTAATTTTGCACTGAATGATATGGCACACCGCACATTGGCGCTTTCCTGTCATTGCCGCAATTTTTTGATGTCAAAATGAGTTCAAGTTCGCGCGATGCTGTAATGGCGTCATCAAAGAACATCTCGTAAAAATCGCCCATTCTGTAAAAAAGAATGCAGTCGTTGTATTGATTTTTGATATTCCAGTATTGCATCATTGCTGGCGAAAAGTCGTCAGTTTTTTTCATCGTTTGTTGTCCTCCTTTTGCACAAGCTTTTCAAGGGCGAGCAACTTATTGACGCGCTGTCGTTTGATTTTTTCTGGAATTTGACCTTCCATATTGCTTGCAACAGTCCCCGTTCGTGGCGAGTACATGAATGCGAATATGCTGTCAAATCGGACTTCTTTGACAAGTGAAAGTGTGTCATTGAACTCCTCTTCGGTTTCTGTTGGGAAGCCCACAATAAAATCAGATGTAATGCGACAGTTTGGTATTGATGCTCGTATCTTTTTGATGATTTCAAGGTAGTGCTGCCTTGTGTATTTTCTGTTCATCAGTTTCAAGATTCTGTCATTGCCGCTTTGTGCTGGCAAGTGTATGTATTTTTCAATTTTGTCCTGCTTTGCGACAGCCGCAATGACGTCATCGGTCAAATCTTTTGGGTGTGACGTCATAAAAGAGACAGTAAAATCCCCGTCAATGGCGCAGATGTCATTCAAAAGTTGAGCGAATGTCACTTTGGGTTCAAGGTCGCCGCCGTATGAATTTACATTTTGGCCAAGCAATGTGATTTTCTTATATTTGCCCTGAGCGAGAATATCTTTGATTTCGCTGAGAATGCTCTCCTCTTTTCGAGATTTTTCACGACCGCGCACGTACGGCACAATGCAATAAGTGCAAAAGTTGTTGCAGCCCTGCATGATATTCACCCAAGCGTTATCACCGCTGGTGCGTTTGTATGGCAGGCTTTCGTCGATATCTCCCTCTGGGTAAAGTTGCAGTTGCCTGCCTGTTTTGACGGCTTTGATGTATTCTCCAAGTTTTGGCAGATTGAAAGTGCCTATCACGATGTCAATGAACGGAAAGGTGTTCATGAGATAGTTTGCCGTCTGCTCTTTTTGAGTCATGCAGCCACAGACCGCTATGATAAGGTCTGGATTTTTCTTTTTCATTTTTTTCAGGTTGCCAATGTTGCCAAGAACTCGGTCTTCTGCGCCCTCACGGATTGCGCATGTGTTGAAAACAATGATATCTGCATCTTCTCTGCGTTCGGCCGGTTGATAGTCAAGGCTTTCAAGAATGGCAGCGATCTTCTCTGAGTCGTGTACATTCATTTGGCAGCCATATGTCACTATAAAATATTTCACTTTTCACTCCGCATTATTGTCACAAAATTGCAATATTAAAAAAATCACAGCAAATTTGACTGTTTGAATTGATGCTTTTTGTAACAAATTTGTCTATTCGGTTTAATTATACAATATTATGTCAAATTTTTCAAATAAAAAAATGTGATGTTACACAAATAATTTCGCAAAAGTGACTCATAATATAGTTGTCATGAAGAAATTTTTGAAATGGGTAGGCATTATAATCGTTCTGTTGGTACTGTGTGGCATGCTGGCACTAGGTTTTTACATATCTTCATCATACATCAGCGCGAGAAATATTGCGCTTGACGAGGAAGCATTGTCAAGCCCGTATGTCAAAATAGAAGTATTCGATAATGAAAACGCACCTATTGAAGAGGAAAATCAAATAAGCCGAGCTTTTGCCGATATTGACAAGCTGTCTGAAAATACACTGAACGCCTTTATCAGCATTGAGGACAAAGATTTTTACAAGCATCATGGAGTGAATTACAAGCGTATTGCAGGTGCGATGCTGAACAATTTAAAGTCGCGCTCTTTCAGCCAAGGCGCATCGACCATCACTCAGCAGCTTGTCAAAAATACTCAGCTTTCAAGCGAAAAGACCATTTCAAGAAAGATAAAAGAAGTTGCTTTGGCGCAGAAAATTGAGGCCAAATATGACAAACGTCAGATTTTGGAGCAATATCTGAATATAATCTATTTTGGAAACAACTGCTATGGCATTGAAAGCGCGTCTGAGTACTATTTTTCTAAAAAAGCAGAAGATTTGACTGTTAGCGAAGCGGCTATGCTGGCGGGGCTAATCAAGTCGCCGTCAAAGTATTCGCCTATAAAGAATCCTGAAAACTGCAAAAGCAGGCGTAATTTGGTATTGAGCGAGATGAACAATGATGGGCTGTTATCTGACAGTGAGTACAGTAAAGCCGTCAAGAAAGACCTGTCGCTTGCGCTCAATACTGAAAGGAAGAACAGGCTTAATTCATACAGCCAGGCAGCCATTGATGAAGCTGAAAGCATATTGGGATTGCCAGCAAGACAGATTGCGCTCAAAGGATACAAGCTGTACACATACCAAAATACCGAAAAGCAGGCTGCGCTTGAAAACGCGCTTGAAGGCGAGCTGGGCTGCGACAAGGCTGGAATTGTGATTGATAACCAAACTCATGCTGTGGTCGCATATATAGGCGACAGCTCCTACAAAATATTGGAGGCAAGGCGGCAACCAGGGTCATGCATTAAGCCAATTTTGGTCTATGCGCCGGCTTTGAATGAGGACATAATCTATCCGTGCTCGCAGATACTTGACGAAAAGACCACCATAGCCGAGTATACGCCAAAGAACGTTGGCAATGTGTATCGCGGCTATGTCAGCGCAAGAGAGGCGCTTTCAAAATCAATTAACATTCCTGCCGTAAAAGTGTTGTCATATCTTGGTATTGACAAGGGCAAACAGTATGCCGAGGAGATGGGAATTGAGTTTGACCAGCTTGACGACAGCTACACCCTGGCGCTTGGTGGTATGA
>CAMLUY010000061.1 GCA_946487985.1 uncultured Clostridia bacterium | reverse complement strand
ATTGAATTTTTTCTGTTTTTCGGCGTTTTTTAATAATTTTTTTGATAATTTTTTATTTTATTACATTTTGTGTAAATTTCGACCGCAAAAAAATTAAAGCACTCCGCCCTGTTTCAGATATTTATTTTTGTCAAGTGACTTGTCAACGAAAAGCACGCCATCAAGATGGTCAACTTCATGGCAGATGCACCTTGCCAGCCACTTTTCGCAGGTAATTGTGAAGGGATAGCCAAACCTGTCAAAAGCCTTGACGGTGATTTCGTACGGTCTGACAACCCGACCTCTGAACGCACCCACAGACAGGCAGCCTTCCTCTTCAATGTCTTCGCCTTTGCGCGCTGTGATTTCTGGATTCACCAGCTCGATGAAAACGTTGTTGACCTCAACAATGACTGCTCGGCGCAACACCCCCACTTGTGGCGCAGCCAAGCCCATGCCATCATTTTCATACATGGTGGTTTTCATATCGTCAAGCAGCTGCCACAAATCCTCGTCAAAATCCTTAACCGGTTTTGACTTTTTGCGCAGCGAGCTTTCACCAATTTTTACAACTTTTCGTATTGCCATATTTACCTCCTTATGATAGATTTTGCGGATTTATTTCAAAAAAGACGGCGTTTTTCGACTCTTTATCAACAATTTCGAACACTTTTTCTTCAATTTCGTCAGCATGTTCAAGTTTCAGACGCATCATAATCTGATATCTGTATTTGTCCTGTATTCGCTTGATTGGCGACTTCATTGCGTCAAGATAGATTATCTCATCGCCGTAAACGCTTTTCAGCTCTTCAATCTTGTAGTAGCAGGTTTTGAGCAGCCCTCGCACATACTCCTCGTCATGGTCAGCAAAGAGCACCCTGATTATCCGCGTAAATGGCGGGAACTGTGCCACCTGCCGTATGTTTTCCTCTTTGCGGAAAAAGCCCTTGTAGTCATAGTTTGCAGCAAACTTGTACACATAGTGCCGCGGCGAATAGCTTTGCAGCACCACCTTGCCCTCGGCCACGCTTCGCCCTGCTCTGCCAGACACCTGGGTAATCAGCTGAAAGGTGCGCTCACTGCTGCGATAGTCGGCATGGTACAAGCTTTGGTCGGCGTCAACAATGCCGACAAGAACAACGTTTTCAAAGTCGTGACCCTTTGCAATCATCTGCGTGCCAACAAGTATGCCAGGCAGTGAGTTTTTGAACTCGCTCAATATCTTCTGGTGCGCGTTTTTTGTGCTTGTGGTGTCATTATCCATGCGCAGAATTTTGACATCAGGGAAGTATTCGGCAAGCTTTGCCGCCACCTGCTCTGTGCCTACCGCACCATGCTTGATGTTTTCAGAGCCGCACTGCGGACACCTGCTGAGCACCTTGAACTGCTTGCCGCAATAGTGGCATTTAAGCCTGTTGTCCTGCCTATGATACACCAAACTGACGTCGCAGTCAACGCATTTTGCGATATATCCACAGTCGCGGCAGCGCATGAATGAGCTGTAACCTCGGCGATTAATGAATATCATGGCCTGCTTTTTGTTGTTGACCACGTTTGCAAGGTCGGCAAGCAGCTGGTTTGAAAACATGCCGCTGTTGCCTGTGCGAATCTCGTTCATCATGTCAATAATCTGTATTGCAGGCAGCTCTCTGCCATTTGCTCGCACTGGCAGCTCTACAAGCTGATAAACGCCATTTTTTGCCTTCTCATAGCTCTCAATGCTTGGCGTAGCGCTGCCAAGCACAAGCGGGCAACCATTATATCGCGCCCTAAACTCGGCAACATCGTGTGTGTCAAAGCGAGGGTTTGACTCTGAAATATAGCTTTGCTCATGCTCTTCGTCTATTATGATGATTCCCACATTGTCAAGCGGCGCGAAAATCGCCGAGCGTGCACCAATGGCAATGCGCGCCTGACCGCTGAAAAGCCTCTTCCACTCGTCAAAGCGCTCGCCTGCCGACAGCCCGCTGTGAAGGAGGGCTACATCGTCGCCAAAGCGCGATTTGAAGTTTGACATTATCTGCGGCGTAAGCGAAATCTCAGGCACAAGCATGATGGCGTTTTTGCCTTCAAGCAGCACCCTTTCAATGGCGTGCATGTACACCTCGGTCTTGCCGCTGCCTGTCACGCCATGCAAAAGATAGGTCTTGTTCTGCCGCATGGTTTCAACAGCATGCTTTTGACTGTCGTTCAGCTCAACACGCTTGCAGTTTTCCTGCAAGGCGAAAGGCTTTCGATACACCTGCCGCTTTTCAATGCGCAGCACACCTTTGTCAACAAGGGCTTTGATTGCGCTTTGGCCAAACTGCGCCAGCTCTTTTGATGTCGCCCTGCCTTTTTCCTTCAAATAATCAATCGCCGCAAGCTGCTTTGCCCCTCGCTTGCCAACTAAATCGGCGTTTTCTGGGACAAACTCATACACCCTTTCAAACAGCTCTTTGACCCGTCCATCGCGCATCTCTGCCGGTATGAACAGCCTGAGTACTGATGCCAGCTTCAAGTGGTTTTTCTTTGACATGTATTTCTTCAGCTCAATCATTTCAGGCTTGATTGCTGAAAAGTCCTCAACAGGAGATATGATGCTTTTCAGCTTGTCCTTGTCGAACTCGCAGCTGTCTGAAATGTCCACCACAAAGCCCTGCAAAATGCGGCTGCCAAAAGGCACAAAAACACGCATACCAACGGCAATATCCTGTCCGTCGGCAATCACATATTCAAAAACCCTGTCCAGTGCTTTTGCGTCCTGGTCGATTATCACTTTTGCAAACATCTTATCAAAATTATATCACACTTGAAAATCTTTCACAATGTTTTTGTTTCGCTTTGTCGGAGCTTTTGAAAATTTTTGTGGCGATATGGCAAAAATTATACTATCAAACCTCACCCTTACAACAAAAAAACAAAGCCTTTGAAAAAGCTTTGATTTTGAAAAACATAGTGCACTTGCTGCGCTGAAAAAGCTTATTTTACCTCGCTTGGCACAACCTTGCCTTCAACGATTTCTTCACAGGCAAGAGTTATCGCCTTTTTGTCCTGGTCAGCAAGTTCAAGCCTGCGCACGCTTTCAATCTCTTTTGCACGCTTTGCAATCACCGTGCAAAGAATGTATTTGTTGTTGTATGTCTTTGCCAAAAGCTTGTCAATAGACGGTTCAATCATCATAACCCACCTCGAAAAAATTTTTTGCATTTGTATTATATCATGAAAAACCGCTTTTGTAAACAATTTATTTGATTTTTTTGGCTGTTTTTTGCTGCTTTTACCTGATTTTTCATTTTTCAGCAATTCAGTTCATGGAATACAGCTATTCAGTGTCCTTTTTGATTTTTATCACATTCCCGCCGATTTTTTCATCATATTCTGTGCAGGTAATGATTGTTTGGGTTCTGGCAGTAAACTTTAAAAGCTTTTTTCTGCGGTTTGCATCAAGCTCGCTGAACACGTCATCAAGAAGTAGTATTGGGTACTCGCCTGTGCGGTTTTTGATTATTTCAAGTTCGGCAAGTTTCATTGACAGCGCCACCGTTCGCTGCTGCCCCTGCGAGCCAAAGTTTTTCACTTCTGTGCCGTTCAAGAAAATGTCAAGCTCATCTCGATGAACACCCACCGTTGTGTAGCCCAGCTTGAAGTCCTTTTCAAGGTTCTTTTGCAGCGCTTTATTCATTTTGTCTGCATAGTCTTCATCAAACGATGACACATACTTGATTACAATATCCTCTTTGCCGTCTGAAATGTACTGGTGCGCGCTGCGGGCAAGTGGAGCAAGCTCATCGACAAACTTTTTGCGCTCGGCGGCTATCTTTTCGGCAAGGTCGGACAGCGCCCTGTCCCAAATGTCAATGGTCTGCTTGATTATGTTGATGTCCTTTGAGGATTTTAAAAGCTTATTTCTGTTTGCAAGCACCTTGTCATATCTGCCAATCAGATAAAAATACCGCTTGTTTGTCTGCGAGATGTCGATATTCATAAATCTCCGCCTCTCTTCTGGGCTTTCCTTGACAAGTTTCAGCTCATCAGGCGAGAAAAACACAGCGTTTGTTGCCCCCATCAGTTCGCCAATCTTCTTTATCCCGACATCGTCAATCTTAACCGATTTTTTGTGCTTTGTGTCAAAGAAAAGCTCAATCTTTACATCGCGGTACTTCTTTGCAAACTCGCCGCAAAGGTATCCGCTCTCTTGCCCCCATCTGATGACATCTTTTTCCTTGGCCGTCTTGAACGATTTGCCGATTACAGCAAAAAAGATTGCCTCAATCACGTTCGTTTTGCCTTGGGCATTGTCACCAACAAGAATATTCAGTCCATCATCAAAATTGAAAGTGCGGTCAGAGTAGCTGCGATAGTTGTGCAGCCTGAGGGTTTTGATTTGCATAGCAATATGATAGCACAAACATCGAAAAATAACAATTTAAAGGCAGAAAAAATCTCTTTTTTTACCAAGATTTTGAAAAAATAGGGGTGCCTTTTGTCGGCTTCGCTTGACTTTTGCGTTGTTTCAAGATAATATATATTTATCTGAAATATTGCCGCCGCTGCGAACAGCCCCGGCGAGGCAGAAAAAATACAAAAGGAAGTAAAAATGCAGGATTTATCATCTCTTTGGCAAGCCGTGCTTGACAAGCTTGAGCTTACCGTGTCAAACATTTCATTCGTGATGTGGTTCAAACCACTCAAAGTAGTCGATTTTGTCGACAACAAAAAGCTTATCATTGCGGCAAACTCGACCTCGGCAAAAAACCAGATTTTGAGAAACTATTTCGACAAGCTTTCAACCGCTGTAAACGACATTTTCGGTGACAACATTGAAATCGAAGTGCTTGACCAAAACGAGGAGATTGACTACATCAAAACTCACGGCGACTCGGCCAAGGAAAAGGAAGTTGAAGTCAGCAAAAATCCTTTCAACGCAAAGTATACCTTTGACAACTTTGTTGTTGGCAAAAGTAATCAGTTTGTGTACGCCGCAGCGCGCGCAGTTGCCGAGCACCCAGGCGAAAAATTCAACCCTCTTTTCATCTATGGCGGTGTCGGTCTTGGCAAAACCCACCTGCTGCACGCCATTGGCAACTATCTCAAAGAGTTCAGCCCAATGCTCAACGTGATGTACGTCACCTGCGAGCAGTTCACAAACGACTACATTGAATCGCTTGGCCCTGCAAGCAAAAGCAAAGCTGTCAACGAGTTCAGGTCAAAATATCGCAATCTTGACGTGCTTATGGTGGATGATATTCAGTTTATTTCCAAAAAGACCAGCACGCAGGAGGAGTTTTTCCACACTTTCAACGAGCTGTATCAAAACAACAAGCAAATCATCATCACCTCTGACCGTCCACCAAAGGACATTGAAACACTTGCCGACAGGCTGCGCAGCCGCTTCACATGCGGTCTGATTCAAGACATTCAATCGCCAGACCTTGAAACGCGTATCGCAATTCTGCGCAAGAAGTGCCAGCTTGAAAAATATGCCATTGATGACGACGTAATCAACTTTGTTGCCGAGCGTATCAACACCAATATTCGTGAGCTTGAAGGCATGCTGTCAAAGATATATTTCCTTGCCAACCTTTCAAACAAGCACTCAGCGACCATGGAGGAGGCGCTTGAAGCCTTCAACGGCCAGCTTGAAGAAGACCGAAATGAAGGCCTGTCACCTGACGACATCATTGACACGGTATGCAAATATTTCGACATTACACGCCAGGACATTGTAGGAAAGAAAAAGTCAAAGGACGTCGTCGAGCCACGCATGATTGCAATATACCTGATCAGCGAGATACTTGAAATTCCGCTTGTGTCAATCGGTAAGATTTTCGGCGGACGAGATCACACAACCATCATGCACTCTCGCGACAAGATTTCAGACGAGCTGAAAACCTCTCACAAATATCAATCTTTCATCAGCGAAATCAAAAAGATGTTGAAAGGTGGATAACTTAAATTTTTAATAAACATTTTATCCACAAAACCCGCTCCCACATTTAGTGCATTCAAAAGATAAGCTTCTGAGCAGTGATACAATATATCGTATCAGACGCGAGTTATCCACAATTACACATGGGCTTATTACTAGTAATAATATCTAAATAATTAATTTAATTAAATTATTTAAATTCAGGGGCGACGAAAAATAAAAAAAATTGCATTTATCTTTTAAAAAAAGCCTTTGAAAAGCGTT
>CAMLUY010000060.1 GCA_946487985.1 uncultured Clostridia bacterium | reverse complement strand
AATAAAATATAGAAATTTACTTTAATATAAAAATAAATTTTTTAATAAAAAAAGGTGGATCACACCTTTTTTATATTTTATTTAATTATTCTGCTGCGTTCTTTTTCGCAAGCTCGTCAAGTTGATACTGATGACGTTTGAAGAAGTCTTCGCGCTCTTTCAATGTTGTCAATTTTCTGTTGCGGCCTGTGTCAAGCACTTTGTCAAAGCTTTCAAAAATATTTTCCCAGTCAAAACATTTTTGTTTGTCAAAACCAATATAGTCAGCAACATTTTCTGTTCCGCTTGGCGCAATCGGGTGCAGCAGGGTGTTGGCTACAAAAATCATCTGCATTGAGTTGGCGGTCAGCTGTGCAAGCGCAGCATCATCATTTTCGCACTTAACAATTTCTTTAACCCAGTTTTTGTTTATGTTGCGAACAAATACGTCCAAAGCGTTGTAAACCTGATGAAACTTTTTGTCATACATAAACCTTTCAACATCAAGCGCGGCCTTGCGACAACTTTCTTTTGCCCATTCTTCTGGACTGACTTCTGGCAGTACGCCGCCAAAATGCTTTTGCGTCGAGTAGAAAACCGTTCTTAAAACTCTGTTGTATACATTGGTCAAGAGGTTGCCTTCAATAACCATTGGGTCAATGTCCTCTTCTTTTGCATCAGGGTCAAACACTTTTGGTGACAAACTGACATTATTGTTTGCGAGATTCATCGCAAGGAAATGCATGCGGAACTGCTCAGGCGTGTAGTAATTCAAAAATTCATGCGCGAGCGGTGGCTTGACAGCTCCCGAAGAGCTTGCCTTTTTATTCATGTATAGTATGGACTTGATAGGGCAGATTTTTGTGATTTGCAGCTCGCCATTTTCAGCATTTAGTTTTGGCTTTGATTGAGTGTGCAACCACATTGCTTGCTGTGCTGGCCCGTAAAAATACAGGTTGTCTTCGCCCATAAACTGATACACAACCGCATCTCTATCGCACCAGTATTTTTTCCACTCTTCATTATTTTTGCCTATACTTTCAAGATAGGTTTTGCAAAAAGATATAGGCGCCCACAGACTTTCCGGCCAAACATAGAAGGTTTGGTTTTTCAAGCCGTCTATTTCAGGGCATGGCACACCCCAAGAAATATCACCAGTCAATCTGAACGGCGTCAAAGTCTTGCCCGTTCGATACCTGATTGAATTGTTCGCCAAAATTTCGCAGGCCTTTTCTCTGTCTGAAAGCTGATTGAACACTATTGTCATACTTGGCGCTTTTTCATTTCGTTCAAGCTCGACAAACTCAGGCAGCTCGCCTTTAATTCTGTTGAAATCTTCAAAATACTCGCGCTTAATGTAAATTTCTGGCTTTTTGAAAAATTCACGAACTTCCTTGACCATAAACTGGGCAGTATCACTTTTTCTGTCAATGCTGTCAATCCATTCACGCAAAATGTCTGTGCATTTTTCAAGGTCAAAATAAAGATTCTCAATCTTGACCAATTTAGGTTTTTCGCCGCTCAGCTTGCTGACAGGATCAATAAGGTCTTGCGGCAGATATTGATGCCCAAGGTCGCATTCGTCGGCATAGCCCTTTTCGCTTTGGCAGCCCTCAATAGGGCACTTGCCAACAACCTGCCTGCCATTAAGCAGACATTGATATTTCTCATCAAAGAACTGCCATGATGTGTGCTTTGACACCATGCCGTTTGCATAAAGCTTTTCAATAAACCATTTGCTGACGTCGTTGTGAATCTCGCCAGTACGCCCAAAAGCGGACGCACCAAACAGGTTAAAGCCTATCTCAAATTTTTTGAAAATATCCTTTTGCTTTTGGTGATTTGCCTTCACATATTCGGTTATGCTTTCAGGCGCTTTGCCTTCTTCTTGAAGGGCGCGATATGACTCCATTGCAGGCGAGCCATAGCAGTCAGTCCCAGACACAAAAATCACATTGTCTTTGCCAATCCTGTCGCGCAAAAATCTGGCAAAAATGTCTGCGCGTACCGTCATGCCCACATGCCCATAGTGTAGTAGCTTGTTGCCATACGGCATTCCAGATGTCACCACAGCCCGTTTTGGAAACTCTGGCCTCGGCCTTGTAAATTCACTCATTGTTTTACTCCTTATCTTTCAAAAATGAAAGCTTATTTTTAATTCTCGACAAAGCATTGTCAATGCTTTTTTTGCTGATACCGCTTTTTTCAGAAATCTCGTTGTAGCTGTAACCCTTCAAATACAGTCCTAAAACCTTCAACTCCATTTCAGAGAGATGGCTTTTGATTTGCTGCTCAATTTCCTCAAAGGTTTCTTTTTCAATAATCTTGTCGTCAGGTGAGGGCAGGTCTGACGGAAAAATTATCTCAATTTTCTCATCTTCTTCATCATTGACGTTGTCAACGATTGGCAGGGCAGAGGACAAAATCTTGTTTTTCTCGCTGCTCGCAACTCGTACAGCACTTTGAATCTGATTCTTGATGCAAATGCTCGCAAAGGTCTTGAAGGAAGCCGCACGCTTGCTGCTGTAATTCATGATCGCTTTGTACAGGCCAATCATGCCCTCCTGAACAATATCCTCCATATCACCGCCAGTGAGAAAATAGCTGCGTGCAATCTTGTTTACAAGCGATTTGTATTTGCACAAAAGCTGATTGACAGCTTTTTCATCGCCTTTCTGCCCACACAGCGAAAGCATTTCATCTGTCATTTGCAGCTCCTTTGCTCGCGCTGTCGTAAAATCTCAAATACAATCACGCCGCAAGCGACAGAGGCGTTGAGCGAGTTGACCTTGCCTTTGAGCGGCAACGAAATCACGCCATCACAATAACTTTGCAGAGATTTTTTAACTCCAAAGCCCTCGCTGCCAATAATGACAGCAACGCCGCCGTCAAGCTTTTTATTGTATATTGACTCGCCGCCGGCTTCTGCCGCATATACCCAAATATCATTTTCCCTGAAAAAGTCGACTGCTTCTTTCAGGTTGTTCACTCTTGCAATATTCATATTGTTGATTGCGCCAGTGCTGGTTCGCACTACCGTTTCATTGACCTGCACAGAGCGGTTTTTACTGAGCACAATTCCATGCACTCCTCCGCATTCGCATGACCGAACGATAGCGCCCAGATTGTGAGGGTCCTCAATTCCGTCAAGCATAATGATAAAAGGCTTTTCGCCGCGCTCTTTCGCGCAGGCAAGAATGTCATCAAGCTGGCAATAGACAAAGTCAACCGCGTCGGCAATATATCCCTGATGACGCCCGGTTTTTGACTTTTTGTCCAGCGCAACTTTGGGCAAATACTCAATCTTGACCTTTTTCTGGACAGACAAATGTATGACATCGTCTTTGCGTGTCTGATAGTTTTTATCAATAAAAATCTTATTTATGGTTCTGTCCGATTCAAGTGCCTGCAAAACCGCATTTTTTCCCTCAATGAACATGTTTTCCCTCGCAAATATATGATTTGTATATTTTACTACTCAGCATGGTTTTTGTCAATCTCGACTTGCATTGATTGCTTCAATATTTCATTCAATCTTTCTGTTTGACAGGATAGGTACAAAAAGCCAATCAAAATCTCAAATGCGGTCGCGTATGCATAGTCTGCACTTTCGGCATTCTTTGCATGATGTTTTGGCTTCGCATTTCGTCCGCGACGGACTATTTCCTTCTCTTCATCTGTCAAAATTTGAGAAATCCTTTTCAGCGCCTCAGCCTGAGCCGAAGCTTTGCAAAATTTAGCGGCCTGATTATGATAGTTCTCCATCTTGCAATCGTGCCTTGCCAGCACCTGCTCTCTGACAAATTGTGTGTGCACGCTGTCACCAATAAAGGCGAGCGGTAAAAGATTGGTCTTTTTCAGTTTTTCGCAAAGTGAAATTTTTTCTTGTTCTGTCATGACAATACCTTCTGAAAAAGTATATCATATTTCCCTGAAATTTCCTAATAAAAAAGTCGTTTCAACTTTCTTATTTTCGCTCGCATAAAAAATAAAATTGGTAAAAAACTGTGTAAAGGGCAAATTTTTGTTTGCCTATCTCAAAACGTTTATGCTATACTCCCAAAAAGGGGGAATGAATATGGCTTTAAAAAAGAAAAGATTTTTTACGATTGGACTGGCTGTGCTTGCTTGCTCAATGACTATGGTAGGCTTGTCGGCTTGTGGCAAAAGCGATGAAAGGTCAACCTATGCACAAGAATTCTATGCAATGTCGGCAATATCAAGCATCAATTACTGGCAGAACGATGCCGCCCAAGGACAAACAGCTCAAACACTGGCAGACGAGCAGCTTCAACGACCTGATACAATACAAAAGACAGACGTAGACAATATCGCAAACTATATGGGTATGTTTGAGGACATGCTTGCAAGCGATACTGACAAATATTACTCGCACAGCGCGGTTTCGCAAGATGATACGTACGCGTCAGAGTACAAACTGAAAATGACTCTTTCAGTGCCAAAACTGGGTGGCGGTACAGAAGATTTTGTGATGTACTATAATGAAATCAACACTAAAACAAAAGAGGAGCTTGATGACAACGAAATTGAATTAGAAATAAACACTTCGCTTGAAGGCATAATCATCAGCGGTGGTGCGACATACAATGTTGTAGGCGAACGTGAATATGAAAAAGAGGGCAGAGAAACCGAAATTTCCATCAAATTCACAACATATTCAAGCACAAATCCACTTGACTTTATTGTCATCGAAAATGAAATGGAGGGCAGTGAGGTCGAGTATGAATACTCAATTTACAAAAATGGCATGCTTGCAAGCCAAACAGAAGTCGAATTTGAAAATGAACGAAATGAAAAATCACTTGAACTTGAATTTTTGAACGCGACACCAGGCAGTCAAAATAAAGTGAAATATGAAATAACTCAGTCAAGAACCAATCCAAATCAATTTGAGGTATTTATGAAGAATGCCTCAAATGAGAGTGTAGTTATTGAACGTTTCACAGTAACCAAGACTGATGGCGGATATCAATTCACCTATTCAAACAATTACACAGAAGTGATTTAAAAAACATTTATGAAAAAACACCAGAACGGGGATTTGCCCAGCTCTGGTGTTTTTATTATACATTAAACCTGAAAAGCACGACATCGCCGTCTTGAATGACATAGTCTTTGCCTTCAATTCGGACTTTGCCTTTTTCTTTCGCCTTTAAGAATGAACCAGCTTCAACAAGGTCGTCATATGACACTATTTCTGCTTTAATGAAACCTTTTTCAAAATCGGTGTGAATTTTGCCGGCTGCTTGCGGCGCTTTCGTGCCTTTTTTAATTGTCCAAGCCCTGACTTCTTTTTCGCCAGCTGTCAGGTATGACATCAATCCCAAAAGGTCATAGCTTGCTTTCACCAACTTTTCAAGACCGCTTTCAATAATGCCAAGCTCAGCTTTGAAAACTTCTCGCTCGTCAGGGTCAAGTGCTGCCAATTCCTCTTCGATTTTTGCTGACAGACATACGACCTCGGCATGGTCTTTTGTTGCAAAATCGCGTACCTGCTTGACAAATTTGCTTTCATCTCTGCCTACGTCGTTTTCACTGATATTTGCGACATAGATTACCGGCTTTGCTGTAAGCAGTTGCAGATTTTTCAGAACTTTTTCTTCCTCTTCGTCTTCAACAGGCACACTGCGCGCAGGGGAGTTGTTTTCAAGTGCGGTCTTGATTTTTTCAAGCAAATTTACAGTGGCTTTCAAAGTTTTATCGCCAGTTTTTACAAGCTTTGAATTTTTTTCATACAATTTTGTTACTTGTTCAAGGTCAGACAGCGCCAGCTCCAAATTGATGATTTCAATATCGCGCAATGGATTGATATCGCCATTTACATGAATGATTTTATCATCTTCAAAGCAGCGCACAACATGAACGATGGCGTCAACTTCGCGAATATGTGAAAGAAACTTGTTTCCAAGTCCTTCACCTTTGCTCGCGCCCGCAACAAGCCCAGCAATATCCACAAACTCAATTGAAGCCGGCGTAATCTTTTGAGTGTTGTACATCTTTCCAAGCACTTGCAATCTTTCATCAGGCACGTCTACAATGCCAATGTTTGGCTCAATAGTGCAAAATGGATAGTTCGCACTTTCTGCCCCGGCATTAGTGATTGCATTGAAAAGTGTGCTTTTTCCGACATTTGGCAATCCTACAACTCCAATTTTCATAATTTTATC
>CAMLUY010000059.1 GCA_946487985.1 uncultured Clostridia bacterium | reverse complement strand
CTTGTTGTTCGAGCTCCTGCGAAAAAGCGTAAGCTTTGAGCAAAAAGGGCAAACCAAGCGTCAGGGTGCAGCTCCGCGAGCCCGCTCGCGGACAAACAAAAGCGGCGGTTTGCCCGCTGTTTGCCCGCTCCAGCCGACTTTTTGTCAAGTAAATTGAAGTATTTTAATAAATTCTTTTTGTCAACTTTTTACCTATTTTTGCAAATTATTATTATGACTTTATAAATTATGCCTTTTCACCTCATAAAAAAAACGCAGGATTTAGTCTAACACTTTTGAAACTAGTGTAATAATTAGAGAATTAGAATAAAAAATCTAGTTCTTTTTTTAAGGCTACTTTATACCGTGAAAGGTACTTGACAAGAGAAGAAATGAAAACACAATATTAAAAGGCAGAGAAACGAAAAAAGGCTAAGCTATAAGTATAATCATCGTTTCTTTGTCTTAAGCGGCAAAAAGAAAACTCATTTCAGAGACTCTTGTCAAGTACACCATGGAATAAATTAGCCATTATATAAACAGCAAAAAGCGAAAGTGTGTTACGTTCACCAACACTTTCGCTTTTTGTCTGCTTAAATTTAGTTTGTTGACGTGTGCTTGCCTGTTCGAGCGAAGCGAGAACACTTGTATATGACAAGCACACGTCTAAGTGCCAAATTCTTAATCTTTAAAATAACCGATATTACTTGATTTGCTAGAATCAAATGATAAATTACAAATAGATGCAACTAATCCGTAAATTCCAAAAGTAATTATTGTTAAAAAGAAATAAGCCAATGTTCTAGATTTAAATCCTTCTGGTTTTAAATAAGTGTGATTAATTATAAAACTTCCAATAAAGCCTAAAAAGAATGTTAATAAGAAACGAACCACTTTATTACTATCCATAAAATCCTCTTTAATAAGGAGTCTAGCATATATGTGGGGGGGGAGGTCAAGCAAATATTAATAAATTTGTCGAAATATGCAAATATATTATTTTTCACTAGTTTCAAAATACCTAGACCTTGCCTGCGACTTTTACAACAAAAAAATCATTGCGATGCAATGATTTTTTTATTTAAATAAGTTCAACGATTGCCATTTCAGCGCTGTCGCCACGGCGTTGTCCAAGTTTGACAATGCGTGTGTAGCCACCAGCCTGTCCAAGCTCTTTGATGCGTGCAGCATATTTTGGAGCGTAAAGGTTGAAAATCTTTTCAAGAAGTGGGTGATTGATTCCATTTGTCCTTGCTTCAAAAGCTTCAAGCGATTCTTTTGGCTTTCTTTGCTCTTGTCTGTCCATAAGGTATGCCATCATCTGTCTGCGAGCAGCAAGCTTTTTAGGACCGTCATTTGAAACAGCAGTTTTTACTTTAACGCCCTTATCATCTTTGATTTCTTTTGTCGTTTTGACAATGTCCTCGTATGAGTTTATTGCTTTTGTGATGATCTTTTCTGCCTGCGACCTTACTGACTTAGCTTTTGCAAGAGTTGTTTCAACTTTGCCGAACCAAAGAAGATCGGATACAAGTCCGCGAATCATTGAATTCTTTTCTTTACTTGGTCTACCTAATTTTGCATTAGCCATTATTTTTCTCCTTTATAATGTTTAATCTTCGTCCTTGCGAAGTGAAAGCCCATAGCTTTCAAGTTTTGCGATAACCTCGTCAATAGATTTGATACCAAGATTCTTGACTTTCAACATGTCGCTTCTTGATTTCTTGATAAGGTCGTCAACAGTGTTGATACCTGCTCTTTTCAAGCAGTTGTAGGAACGAACAGAAAGATCCATTTCCTCGATAGGAAGTTCCAAAAGTTTAACCTGCTTGTCCTCTTCACGAGAAACAAGTATGTCTGTATTTGCCATTTGTGCACACAGATCAACAAACAGACCGACATGTTCCATTATGATTTTGCCAGCAAGTGAAACGATTTCACGAGCTGATGTCGTGCCGTTTGTGTCAACTTCAAGTGTAAGCTTGTCAAAGTTCACGCTTTGACCAACACGTGTGCTTTCAACATTGAAATTAACTCTCTTTACAGGTGAGAAAAGTGAGTCGATTGCAATGTAGTCAATATCATCAAATTTTTCTTTGTTGATGTTGTTTGGCACATATCCTCGGCCATTGCCAATCATCACGTCCATGTCAAGTACAGCGCCGTCGTCCATAGTGCAAATATGCATGTCAGGATTGAGAATTTCAACATCAGAGTTTTCCTCAAAATCACGAGCAGTAACTTCACCTGCACCTGTTTTTCTGATGTGAAGATATGTTACAAAATCTCTGCTCTGATCTTTGCATTTTACTGCAAGTCCTTTCAGGTTGAGAATAATGTCAACAACGTCTTCGGTAACTCCACGTACTGTTGAAAATTCATGTGGCACGCCTGCAATACGTACTGCGATGGCAGCAGAGCCAGGCAGTGATGACAGAAGTGTGCGCCTCATAGCATTGCCAAGTGTAATGCCGTAGCCTTTTTCAAGTGGTTCAACAACAAATCTTGCAAAAGCGCCATTGTCGGTTTCTTCGCAAGTGATTTTTGGTCTTTCCATTTCCATATTTTTGTCCTCCTACTATCTTGAATACAATTCAACGATAAGCTGTTCTTTGATGTCGGAGTCGATATCCTCTCTCGTAGGGAGAGCAACAACTTTGCCTGTAAATGTGTTTGTGTCAAATTCAACCCACTTTGGCATTACGACTTTGCTGCCCCTGAGCCCCTTGAATATTTCGTTGTCCTGTTTGTTTTCTTTGATTGCGATTACGTCGCCGGCTTTAACGCGATATGAAGGGATGTTCACACGCTTGCCATTGACTGTAATAAGTCCATGGTTTACCATCTGGCGGCATTGTTTGCGGCTTGCACCAATACCCATTCTGTAAACGACATTGTCAAGGCGACGCTCAATCAGTATAAGCATGTTTTCACCAGTAGCGCCCTGCATTGCCTTTGCTTTTTCATAGTATTCATGGAATTGTTTTTCAAGTACACCGTACATACGTTTTACTTTTTGTTTTTCTCTCAGCTGAGTGCCGTATTCTGAGAATGCAACCCTGCGCTTTGAATTGCCATGTTGTCCAGGAATAACAGGGCGTCTTTCCATGGCGCACTTCTTGCTTGTGCAGCGCTCGCCTTTAAGGAAAAGCTTGCATCCTTCACGTCTGCATTGACGGCAGTCAGGTTCAATAGTTCTTGCCATTTGAATCTCCTTTTATACTCTTCTGGTTTTAGGAGGTCTGCAACCGTTGTGCGCGATTGGAGATACATCCTTTATCATGGTTACATTAAGGTCACAGTTTTGCAGTGAACGGATAGCCAGTTCGCGACCAGAGCCAGGTCCTTTCACGAAAACCTCAACTGTTTTGATGCCATGTTCTTTTGCGACTTTTGCTGCGTCTTCAACGCAAGATTGAGCTGCGAATGGTGTGCTTTTCTTTGAGCCTTTCAGGCCAAGTTTGCCTGAGCTGCACCATGACAAAACATTGCCATCGCAGTCAGTAAAGGTAACAATGGTGTTGTTGAAAGATGTTTTGATGTGAACTTGTCCAGCAGAAATATTCTTGCTGACTCTTTTTTTGGTTGTCTTCTTATTTGTATTTGTTGCCATATTGCCCCCTTACTTACCTTTCTTTGAGCTGCCAGCGATGACCTTTTTAGGTCCTTTTCTTGTGCGCGCATTGTTGCGAGTGTTCTGACCACGAACAGGAAGTCCTTTTCTGTGGCGAACGCCGCGATAGCAACCAATTTCGCTGAGTTTTTTAATGTCCATGTCGACTTTTTTGCGGAGCTCACCTTCAACAATGAGGTTGTGCTCGATATAGTTACGAAGTTTTGCAACCTGTTCGTCAGTCAGGTCTTTAACGCGAATGTCTGCGCTGACGCCTGTTGCTTCACAAATTTTGTTTGATGTGTCACGACCGATTCCATAGATATATGTCAATCCCAGTTCCAATCTCTTTTCCCTAGGCAGGTCTACACCAGCAATTCTTGCCATTCTTTTTCTCCTCCAATTTTTTTATTAGCCTTGAACTTGTTTGTGCTTTGCACTTTTTGAGCAGATGACCATTACCTTGCCATCACGCTTAATGACTTTGCACTTATCACAAATTGGCTTTACAGATGCTCTAACTTTCATTTTTTCTCCTTTTTAGCCCTTGTCACGCCATGTGATGCGGCCTTTTGTAAGGTCGTACGGGCTCATTTCAATTTTTACTTTGTCACCTTCAAGAATTTTGATATAGTTTTTTCTCAACCTTCCTGACAGGTAGGTGATTATTTCATGTCCGTTTGACAGGCGTACTCTGAAAGTTGTGTTTGGCAAAACTTCCTCAACAACTCCTTCAAATTCAATTACATCGTCTTTTGACATGCGTCACTCCTTTTCTTCGATAAAAATTTCCGCAATAGCGCGTTTGTACGCTCATTTTGTTCGATTTCCTCTTCGCACAAGCCCTCTGTTTGGACAAGCTTGACGTGTTTGAGGCTTTTTTTCTTTGGTCGCGATATTTTCAATCGTTTGCCATCACACAAAAAGGCAAACCCGTCAGCAACCTTAACTACTATAAAAATCTGTCCTTTTTCCTTTCCCGCTGTCGCCATGACAACGCTTCCCGTGTTCACTTTCATACGCTTGATATTTTTCCCTATAAAGTCAAAATTTCAATTCCATCTTTGGTGACATGGACAGTATTTTCATAGTGCGCCGAGCACTTTCCGTCACGGGTGATTACTCCCCAACCGTCTTCAAGAAGCCATACCTCTTTACGCCCAAGGTTTATCATGGGCTCAACCGCAAGGCAGGCGTTGTCTGTAACAATCGGGCCGTCTGTCACTTTTCCGTAGTTTGGCACGTTTGGCGGCTCATGCATGCTTTTGCCAATGCCATGACCGACAAGTTCACGTACCACCGAAAAGCCATTTTTTTCGGCGTGCTGCTGAATAGCGTGCGACAACTCTCCCAAACGGTGGCCAACAGCAAGATGCTTGATGCCTTCAAAGAAGCACTCTTTTGTCACCTGAATCAATTTTTCTTTTTCAGGTGAAATCCTGCCAACAGGGAAAGTACGCGCAGCATCACCATTGAGGCCTTTGTACTCAACTACAAGGTCAATGCTGATAATGTCCCCCTCTTTCAAAATGATTTGCTCGCTTGGAATGCCATGCACCACGACATCGTTTACAGATGCGCAAATTGATGCAGGGAAGCCTTCAAATCCTTTACATGCGGGAGTTGCACCACTACTAATTATAAACTTTTCTACGAGATTGTCAAGTTCTTTTGTTGAAATACCTGGTTTTATCAGTGTTTCACAGTAGTTTAAGGCGTCACGAGTAATCTCGCAAGCCTTTTTCATCAAGACCATCTCGGCCGGAGTCAAGTTGTTCAAGCCTTCGCCTCCAACTTTTCAAGAAAAGCTTTTACAGGCTGATATGTCTGCTCAGGAGTTCCTGATGAAGACACTTTGAAAAGCCTTTCACTGTAGAAGTTTATGAGTGGTGATGTGTTTCGTTCATAAACTTCCAGACGATGAAGTATTGTTTCAGGTTTATCGTCATCACGCTGAATAAGTTTGCTGTTGCATTTTTTGCACTTGCCCTCAGGGTTGTCTTCTACGCTGTAAATTTCACCGCAGTTTGGACAAGTACGTCTTGATGACAATCTTTCAACGATAATTTCGTTTGCAAGGTCAACAAGAATTACGCTGTCGATTTGGGAAATCTTTTCAAGTGCTTTTGCTTGATTGACCGTTCTTGGAAAGCCGTCAAGAATGAAGCCCTTTTTGCAATCTGGCTGCTGCAAACGCTCTTTGACAATTTCAATGGTCACTTCATCTGGTACAAGTGCACCGCTTTCCATGATTGATTTTACCTTCTTGCCAAGCTCGTTTTCTGCCTTTACGCAAGCACGGAAAAGGTCACCAGTTGAAATCTGCGGGATTTCAAAATCCCTTGAAATCTTTTTTGCCAAAGTGCCCTTACCACTTCCAGGAGCACCCAAAAGAATAATTTTCATTTACATCTCCTATAATCGCTTTTCCACCAGGCTTTGAAAAGTCAAACTTTTCAAAAGCCCGATATTTTCAGCGCATATGTTTTTCGGCTCAACCGTAAAAACCATGTTTTTTGACCAAAGGTCAAGTTTCGAGGATTTAAACTTTTAGTTCAAAAATCCTTTATGATTTCGCACAAACATTTGTGCAGAAAGTTGTTTTTCAAGTTCAAGTGCGACAGAAACCACAATCATCAAACCGGTAGTACTGAACGCATTGATCAGCACGCTTGCCGCTGCAACGCCTTCAAT
>CAMLUY010000058.1 GCA_946487985.1 uncultured Clostridia bacterium | reverse complement strand
AACATCACATAGTTTATATTAAATGATAATAAAAAAGCGCATGATTATGTGCTTTTTTTGTGAAAATATTTTTCTTGAATTTGAAAATATTTTAATTTGAAAAGTGCAAATAAAAAGGTTTGACTTTTTTGAGAAATGAGATATAATCATACTATATGATTTGGAGGGAGAATGATTCTTTACGGCGACTATCACACGCACACGAAATATTCAAGGCACAATCACGGCAAAGGCAGCGTTCTTGAAAACGCATCAGTTGCTCAAAGCAAAGGCTTGAAGCAGATTGCGATTACCGATCATGGCTTTGACCACAAGCTGTACGGCGTTCGCAGGCGGGAAATTCCGTCGGTTAAAGAGGATATCTTGAACGCAAAAGAGGTTACAGGTGTCGACATACTTTTGGGCGTTGAGGCAAACCTTATTTCGGCCGATGGAAAGATTGACGTAATTGAATCTGACTTTGAGTTTTTGGACATACTTTTGATGGGATATCACTGTATGGCAAAGATGAGCAGCATGTCAGACGTACAAAAGCTGTTTTTTGCAAACATGTCGCCATTTGCGCCAAGTGCGGAGCGGGTGAGCAGAAATACAACTGCAATGTTGAAGGCGCTCGACAAATATCCGATTGATATTCTGACACATTTAAACTACGGCTTTCAAACAGATACTTTGGCTGTTGCACGCATGGCCAAAGAAAAGGGCACGCTGGTTGAGCTCAACGGGAAAAGAATAAATTTCACCGACCGTGAGCTTGAAATTATGGCAGCCGAGGGCGTAAAGTTTATCGTCAACAGCGACGCGCACAGGCCTGAGATGGTAGGCGAGTGCAACAACGCAATGAATTTGATTTTCAGGCTGGGACTGCCAATTTCTCAGATAGTCAATATTGACAAACTGCCAAAATTTTCAACAAAACGAGGCTAACAGATGAGCTTTGCAAAAGAAAGTAAACTGCAAATAATTGAAAAGGACATTGATGACGCAGACTGCGCCCAAGCTTTTTTATCTGGACTTTTGCATGCAAACGGCAGCATAAACAAAAACAGCGAGGGCTTGCGCATTGACATTGTAACCGATTTCAAAGAGATTTTTGACTTTCTCAATCGCATGATAGTCCGCTTGTATGGCGAAAATCTTACGCTTGAAATATCCGACGATTACATTATCAATAAAACTGTGTACTATCGAATAAAATTCCCAATCAGCATCTCTACAAGGCTGCTTCAAGATTGTGGTCTGATGACACAAAGTGAAGAGATGGCTTTTTCAGAAGTAGACTGCAACATCATTCCAGACGAAATGACCAAAAGGGCATTTGTGTGCGGTGCGTATATTGGCTGTGCGACATCAAGCATTCGCCTGTCCGACCTTGGCTCGCAGACACCGACAACAGGCTATCATGTAGAGTTTTCATCTCACAACCGCCAGTTCTTGGAGTGCATACAAAAAATCCTAACCGAATTTGAAATCAACTGCAAGATTGTTGCGCGAAAAAAGCTTTTTGTACTGTACCTTAAAGACAGCGAAGCCATCAAGGACCTCTTGGCTCTCGTTGGCGCTGACCAAAGCGTGCTTGAACTTTCTGACGAGATGGCCAAGCGCGACCTGCGCAACACAGTGAACAGGCAGGTCAACTGCATCAACGCAAACATAAACAAAACGGTTGAGGCCAGCATGAAACAAATCCAGGCCATCAACTTTATCAATAAGAAAATTGGGCTTGAAAGCCTGCCTGAGGATTTACAGGAAGTGGCAGTGCTTCGCCTTGCAAATCCGCAGGAGAGCATGGACGAGCTTTTGAAACTGTCTACAATCAAACTGACAAAAAGCGGTTTAAATCATCGTTTCAGACGAATTTTAAAAATCGCTGACATATTAAAGGGGTAAAAAATGAAAGAGTTTGTACACTTGCATCTCCATACTGAATTTAGTCTTCTTGACGGACTTGCGCGAATTGATAAGCTTGTCGATATCGTCAAAGAGCGTGGCTGGTCGTCTGTTGCAATCACTGACCATGGCAACATGTACGGCGCAATCAAATTTTTTGAAGTTTGTGTACAAAAGGGCATAAAGCCGATTATTGGTGAGGAGTTTTATGTTTGCCACGATATGCACAGTCGTGCCAATCGTGATGACACTGGACACCTTATTTTGCTTGCAAAGAACAATACAGGCTATCAAAATCTTTTGAAATTGTCATCGTTTGCCTATCTTGAAGGCATGTACTATCGCCCGAGAATTGACTATCAGCTGCTTGAAAAATACAGCGAGGGCTTGATATGCCTTTCTGCCTGCCTCGCGGGACATATTCCTCAATTCATACTAAAAAGGCAATTTGATGAGGCCGACAAGTTGGCACTTTGGTTTAAGCGGGTTTTTGGCGATGATTTTTATCTTGAAATTCAAGATCACGGCATAGCAGAGGAAAAAACCGTTCTTTTAAAGATTGCTGAAATGAGCGAAAGACTGGGCATACCAATGGTTGCAACAAATGACGTGCACTACCTTAATAAAGAGGACGCCGAGCTCCAAGACGTACTGATGTGTGTTCAGATGGGCAAGACCATTGATGACCCAGACCGCATGAAGTTTGAAACAGAGGAGTTTTACCTCAAAACCTATGAAGAGATGGAAGCCGCTTTGCCAGGCTTTACAGATGCGCTTGACAGAACTGTGGAAATTGCAAATAAATGCAATATATTCATCAAAACCAAGTCGCTACGTGAAGCGGCCGAAGGCGGCAATACCAACGTGCCAGACGAAGACAAACTGGGCGCAACCGAAAACTTTATTCCAAAATACATACCTGACACTGGCGAAACCTCATTTGAATTTTTGTCACGCCTTGCTTGGGAAGGCCTTGCACGAAACTATGACAATCCGCCAAAAGAATATGAAGAGCGTCTGCAAATGGAGCTTGAAACAATCCACAAGCTTGGCTATGTGGAGTATTTCTTGATTGTGTGGGACTATATCAACTTTGCGCGCGAGAATGACATTCCAGTTGGCCCTGGCCGAGGCTCGGGCGCGGGCAGTTTGGTCGCATACTGCACTGGCATTACTCAGGTCGACCCAATGCGGTATGACCTCTTCTTTGACCGCTTTATCAATCCAGAGCGTGTATCCATGCCCGACTTTGACGTTGACTTTTGCATGGATCGCAGACGCGAGGTGATTGAATACGCAAAACGCCGCTATGGCAGCGACCACGTTTCAAACATTGTCACTTTTGGTAATATGCAGGCCAAAAACGCCATTAAAGACGTCGCCCGTGTGCTGCGATTCCCATATTCCGAAGTCGATAAAATTACCAAGGAAATCCCAGGCAAGCCAACGCACAAACCGCCAGTGCTCAAATACTACTTTGGCACAACAGGCAAAGAAGAAGACCAAAAATACATAATACCAGAGCTGCGGGCAATGTATGACGAAGACAGCGAGATCAAAAAGATTGTTGACATGGCAATCAAGCTTGAAGGCGTGCCAAGAAACGTGTCAATGCACGCTGCCGGCGTTTTGATTGCGCCAGACCCTGTTTTTGACCATGTGCCAATGGCAAAATCGGGCGAAGATGAAATTACTCAGTTTGATATGACCGAGCTTGAACATCTTGGTCTTTTGAAATTTGACTTTTTGGGGCTAAGGACGCTGACAGATATTCATAAGACCATCAAGCTCGTTAAAGAAATTCACGGCGTCGACATAGACTTTACAAAAATGACCTATGATGATCCAGCAGTGTTCGAATTGATCAGCTCGGGCAACACCGAAGCCGTTTTCCAGCTTGAAAGCGGCGGTATGAAGAAGTTCATGATGGACCTTCAACCAACCTGCCTTGAAGACATCATTGCGGGCATTTCCCTTTACCGACCAGGCCCAATGGACTTTATTCCAAAGTTCATCAAGGGCAAAAAAGAGCCTGAGTCCATCGAATATGAAGACCCATGCCTTGTGCCAATACTGTCTACAACATATGGCTGTATCATCTATCAAGAGCAGGTCATGAAAATCTTTCAGGTTATGGCAGGGTTCAGTTTGGGCGGCGCGGACAATGTGCGCCGTATTATGTCAAAGAAAAAACCAGAAAAACTGCCACCAGAAAAAGAAAAGTTTATTCATGGCAGAATTGACCCGACTGGCAAGTTAAAGCCAATCCCTGGCGCACTTGCACTCGGACATGACGAAAAGGTCGCAGAGCGCGTCTTTGACCAAATGGCAAAGTTCGCAGGCTACGCCTTCAACAAGTCGCACGCCGCGGCATATGCGTATGTTTCATATCAAACCGGCTATTTGAAAGCGCACTATGAGGTTGAGTACCTTACAGCAGTGCTCAACAATCGCATCAACAATGCTGATGCGGTAAAAAAATATACAAATTACGCAAGAAAAGAGGGCTTTGAGATACTTCCGCCAGACATCAACAAATCTTTTTCACGGTTTACGGTTGAAAATGGCAATATTCGTTTTGGCTTGGGCGCACTGAAAAATGTGGGCACAGGGCTCATGGACATCATTGTTGAGGAGCGCAACCGAGGTGGCGATTTCAAGAGCTTTGAGGACTTCCTTCGCAGAGTAAACAACAACGCGCTCAACAAAAAATCGGTTGAAAGCATGATTTTGAGCGGTGTATTTGCATCGTTTGGCGCATACAGAAGCCAACTTATTGAAATATTTCCGCCACTTATGGAAATGATAAACAGTGACAGGAAGTCGCAGGCGTCAGGTCAGTTCTCAATGTTTGACACTTTTGAAGAGGCGTCGCAATCTGTGAACAAAGTCGAGCTGCCAAATATCAAAGAATTCAACAAAGACACACTACTTAAATATGAGAAAAATTATGTTGGCATCTATCTGTCAGGACACCCGCTAGACAGCTATCTTGCCAAATATGACACTTTCAACTTTACATCAGACATGATTGCCGATATGAATGTTGACTTTGATGAGCAGCAATCTGAGGACGAGGGTGGCGAATATTATCAGGCTGAACAAACTGGCGAGGAAGAGGAAGCCGAATCACAGAGCCAGGTCAAAGATGGTCAAGCGGTCATGGGTGGCGGCATAATTACCGCAGTAAAGAAAATTGCTACCAAGACTGGTAATATGGCTTTCTTGACAATAGAGGACATCTATGGCACATTTGACGTCATGCTTTTCAGCAAGATGTATTCAAAATACAAAGACATTGCGGTCGAAGACAATCTGATTACAGTCAAAGGCAAGCTGTCAATACGCGATGGCAAATCGCCAGTCGTGCTTGCTGAGTCAATTATTCCATGGGAAAAGAAGGACGAGCAGCCAAAAGACACGCGAAAAATGTATCTGCGTTTCAACACTCAGGACATTGACGTATACAACAACGTCAAAAAGATTGCCTCAACATATACAGGCGATGTACCAGTAGTGATAAAGTGCTCGCAAACGGGGAAGGCGTTTTCTTTCAATACCAAAGTTGACATCAACAACTATATTTTAAACGAACTTACAGGACTGCTTGGCGAAGGCAATGTCATAGTCAAATAAGGAGGGCGAATGAAAATTTTGGTGCTTACAAGCGGGGGTGACGCTCCTGGAATGAACATGGTGCTTGCCCAGCTTTATCGAAGATTTGGGCGCAGCCTTTATGCAGCACGTGCGGGTTTTCGCGGGCTTATCAACAACGATATCCTGCCGATTTCCGAGTTTAATCCAAAAAAATACGCCAGAAGTGCGGGAAGCTGCATCAAATGTTCACGCTGCCCAGAGTTTCAAGAAGAAAAATATTTCGCTCTTGCTCTTGAAAATGCAAAGCGCTTTGACGCCGTCATCGTTCTTGGTGGCAACGGCTCTCAACGCGGTTGTCGCGAACTTTGCAAAAATGGGGTGAGGGCGGTCTTCATACCTTCGACAATCGACAATGACGTGGTGGGCAGCGATTACAGTCAAGGCTTTCACACGGCGGTGTCTGCCTGCACACGTGTCATTGACAATGTCATGCCGTCAATGGAGGCATTTAATCGCTGCTGCCTTATTGAGGTAATGGGCAGATATTGCGGCGCGATTGCACGAAATGTATTTCATGTTCGAGAATGCGACTATCTTATTGCCAGAGATGAGGACGTTGACTACGACAAAATTATGCCTATTGTAAATGAAAAGCATCAGTCAAGTCATTCAAGCTGCATAATTGTCAAAGAAAAGCTCTCGGTTTCGCTTGATGAAATAGCAAAGGAGATTACACTTCGAGCCCCAAATATCGAGGTGTCAAAGATGACTGTTGGCTATCTTCAACGTGGCACAGCGCCAACATTTATTGATATTGAGTTTGCTTGTCAGTTTGCTCAACACGCCGCAAAGGTGATTTTGAAGACAAACAAAAGCGCATCTATTCTTGCCCGTTCAGGCGAAATAGTGATTGAATACTATGATGAAGAAAATGAAATATAAAACAAATTAAAATAAATAAAAGCACAATTTTTAATTTAATTTAATAAAAAACAATATTTTTTATCAATTTTTATTATTTTTTTATAAAAAACATTTTAAAAATATATTTTTGATTTTTAAATTTATTTTTTAGGCGTTAAAATAAATTAAAATAGCATTAAATTTGATTTTTTTCTTATTTTTTCAATATCAAAACGTTTTTTTAATATTTAAAGCAAAAAATATTTTTAATTTAAATCAATAAAAAATTAAAATATTA
>CAMLUY010000057.1 GCA_946487985.1 uncultured Clostridia bacterium | reverse complement strand
AGATAATTTGTGTATTTCACATATGAATTATCTCCTATCGCGTCAGCAATATCTTGCAATTTTTGGCGCGACTGCTTATCAAGATTTTTTGGCACTTCGGCTTTGATTGTGACAAGAAGGTCGCCATAGCTTTCACGATTAAGCTGCTTCACGCCTTTGCCCTTGACACGCATTACCGTTCCGCTTGCTGTAAGCTCTGGTATTGTCAGGCTGTAATTCCCGCCTGGCGTTGGCACTTCAACCTTGCCGCCAAGCAGGGTCGTTGTGAATGGCAAATACAAGTCCATATAAAGGTCACTGCCCTTTCTGACAAGCACTTTATGTGGAGTAACCGAGATTTTGATATTCAAATCACCATTGATTCCGCCAGAAGACGCATTGCCCTCACCGCGCATGCGCAAGGTCTGGTCGTTGTCAATGCCTGCTGGGAATTTGACCTTAATGGTCTTGTTTGTCTTTTGAACGCCCTTGCCATTGCAGTCAGGACATTTATCTTTGACAACCCTGCCCCTGCCATTACATTTCGGACAGACAGATTCACGTATGGTTGTACCAAACAATGTGTTTTGCTGGAATCGAACCCTGCCAGTGCCATTACATTCGCTGCATGTAACAAAGTCACTGCCATTCTTTGCACCAGTACCTTTGCAGCTTGCACAGGTTTCAAGCCTGCCAATAGTTATGTTTTTTTCGCAGCCAAAGCAAGCCTCTTCAAAGGTCAAATTTACAGCAATATTGATGTCCGAGCCCCGCTCTTGCATGCGTGCCGAGCCACCTCTGCCGCCACCGAACGCCGAAAAGATATCACTGAAAATATCTGAAAAGCCGCCACCATTACCGCCAAAGAAGTCGCCGAAACCGCCGCCTTGCGCCCCGCCAAACGGATTGCCGTCCGCCGAGCCAAACTGGTCATAGTTTGCCCGCTTTTTCGCGTCGCCCAAGACTTCGTACGCTTCGTTGATTTCTTTAAACTTGTTTGCCGCCTCTTCTGTCTTATTAAGGTCTGGGTGGTATTTTTTTGCAAGCCTGCGGTATGCCGATTTTATTTCATCATCGCTCGCCGACTTATCCACCCCAAGAATTGAATAATAGTCTTTGTTTGCCATAGTTATCCTTTCCAATTTCTTTGCCTTGCAGCGAAGTTTGTCTCTCCGCTGCAATCAAAGTATTTTTCGGCAAGCGCAGCGATTAATCAACAACTACTTCTGGGTCACTGCCGTTATTGTTGTCGCCACCGTTGTTGCCGTTATTGCCAGCATCTGTGCTGTCAGCATTTGGGTTTGCTGAACTATACATCTTTGACACAATGCCATTTGAAACATTTGTAAGTTCGTCAAGAGCTTTTCGAACAGTGTCAATATCGTCGCTTTCAAAATCCTTCTTTGCCTTCTCAATGGCTTCTGTAAGTTTTGTCTTGTCATCTTCGGCAAGCTTGTCGCCATTTTCTTTCAGCATCTTTTCAAGTCCGTAAACCATGTTGTCGGCCTGGTTTTTGGTTTCAACCAGCTCTTTACGCTTTTTGTCTTCTTCGGCGTGAGCTTCGGCTTCCTTGATGGCTTTTTCGATGTCTTCCTCTTTAAGGTTTGACGATGCAGTTATTGTAATGTTCTGCTCTTTGTTTGTACCAAGGTCTTTTGCTGAAACCTTTACAATGCCGTTTGCGTCGATATCGAATGTTACTTCAATTTGTGGCACACCTCTTGGTGCAGGTGGAATGTCGGTAAGCTGGAATCTGCCCAATGTCTTGTTCTGAGCTGCAAATTCGCGCTCTCCTTGAAGTACATGAATGTCTACGCCTGGCTGGTTGTCAGCTGCGGTAGAGAAAATCTGTGATTTTCGTGTAGGAATTGTTGTGTTGCGCTCGATAAGCTTTGTGAATACGCCGCCCATGGTTTCAATACCAAGTGAAAGCGGAGTTACGTCAAGCAGAAGCACGTCTTTCACTTCGCCGCCGAGTACGCCAGCTTGGATTGCTGCACCAACAGCAACGCATTCGTCTGGGTTGATACCCTTGTATGGCTCTTTGCCAGTGAATGATTTTACAGCTTCTTGAACTGCTGGAATGCGTGTTGAGCCGCCCACCAAGATGACTTTATCAATTTGATTTTTGTCAAGTTTTGCATCAGCAAGAGCACGTACTGTGCAGTCGATTGTTTCTTTTACAAGGTCTTCTGTCAGAGAGTCGAATTTTGCCCTTGTCAGCTCGTACTCCATGTGTACAGGACCAGAAGCATTTGCCGAAATGAATGGCAAAGAAATTGTTGTCTTTGGCGTTGCAGAAAGGTCAATTTTTGCCTTTTCTGCTGCTTCTTTCAGGCGCTGCATAGCCAGCTTGTCAGTTGAAAGGTCAATGTTGTTTGTGATTTTGAACTCTTCAACCAAAAGGTCGATTATTCGATTGTCGAAGTCATCGCCACCCAGCCTTGTATTGCCATTTGTTGACAGTACTTCAAATACGCCATCACCGATTTCAAGTATTGATACATCAAATGTACCACCGCCAAGGTCGTATACCAAGATTTTCTGGTTTGCGTTCTCGCCTTTATCAAGCCCGTATGCAAGTGCAGCCGCTGTTGGCTCGTTGATGATTCTCAATACTTCAAGCCCAGCGATTTTACCAGCGTCCTTTGTTGCCTGACGCTGTGAGTCGTTGAAATATGCAGGAACAGTAATGACAGCCTGAGTTACAGCCCCGCCAAGATAGCTTTCTGCATCAGATTTCAGCTTTGACAAAATCATAGCAGAAATTTCCTGTGGTGAGTACTCTTTGCCATTAAGCTTTGCCTTGTAGTTTGAGCCCATTTCACGCTTGATTGACTGAATTGTGTTTTCAGCGTTTACAATAGCCTGGCGCTTTGCCACCTTACCAACAAGGCGCTCCCCCTCTTTTGTGTATGCAACAACAGAAGGCGTAGTTCTGTCACCTTCGGCGTTGGCAATAACGGTTGGCTTGCCGCCTTCCATTACAGCAACGCATGAGTTTGTTGTACCTAAGTCAATTCCAATAATTTTTCCCATTTTAATTACCCTCCTTTTTATTGACTATGACTTTTGCGTATCGCAATATTTTATCATTAAATTTATATCCAGCCTGATATTCATCTACAATGATATCATCATCTTGGTCTGGATTATTCACAACTGCAATTACGTTGTGAAGATGAGGATTGTATACCTTGCCGATTGAGTCAATTTTTTCAACGCCCAAATTACGAAGAGCCTCATTGACACTGTTTTCAATCATTTCAACCCCTTTAAGCACGGTTTCATCGGTGATACTCTTCTTGCCCTCCTTGAAAGTGTCAAGGCATGGCAGAAAGGCTTCAATTACCGACGCCTGACCGGCAAGTCGCGCTGCACGCACGTCCTCTAATGCGTGTCGCCTGAAATTTTCAAAGTCGGCTTGAATCTGCCTTGCAAGGTTGAGATATTCAATAGCCTTTTCATCGGCATGGCCTTTGCACTCACATTCGTCATCTGCGTTTTTGCAGTCGCAGTCATCATTGCACATGTGCTCATCACCGAACTTGCAATCGTCGCCGCAGTCGCAGTCATCACCACAGTGACAATCGCCATCATGCTTTCCGCCACACTTGCAATCATCATCACAATGGCAATCGTTACCGCAATGACAATCGTCATCACAATCGCACTTCTTGCCCTGGCAGCAGCCGCAATTTTCATCTTCATTGCAGTGGCAGTCATTTCCGCAGTGGCAGTCTTCCTGACCGCAGCCACAATCACTATTGCTGCCATTCTCATGATCGCAGTGATGTCCGCAGCCACAATGCTTCAACTTTTCATCATCTTTACACACTCTATTCTATTCTCCTTTTAGGTTGCCCAAATAATCCACCACAACTTTCAATGCTGCGGCAATGCCCGCGTAGTCCATTCGCTGCGGGCCAATCACCCCGATTGATGCAAGCTGCCTGCCATCAAGCTTGATTGGCGCTTTGACCACCGAGCAGTCACCCTTGTCGTCTGCAATCGTGACCTCAATGTCGCCCTTGCCTTCAAGTTCGATCATGCTTGACAGCTCTTTTTCATCATCAAGCACGCTCAGCACCCGCTTTGCGTCTTCAACATCGCGATTGTTTTCCAAAAGTTTTGCGCTTCCAGTTCGCTTGACGTCAATTATCCGCTGACTGTTGAGCTTTTTCAGCCCTGAAATCAAGCTGCATACCACGCTTTCAAAAGCAGAGATTTCGCTTTTCATGCCATCTTCAAGCTGGTCAATGTTGTCAATCATATACCCGATGGTTTCGCCCTTGAAATGCTTTGTCAGATATTGCGAAGCATTTTCACAATCCTCTGCGCTTGCATGAACATCAAGGGTTTGATTGATGTATCCAGCTGTTGTGCCAATCAGCACCATAACATTATCGTCAAGCAGCGGCACAATCTTAAACTCTTTCAGCACCAGATTGTCAACGCCGTCAAGCATGACAACCGTCGGATAGTTTGTCGCCTCGCTGACAACCTTTGCAATGCCAGAGACAATCTCTCGCAAGCTGTTGCTGCGCGAGCCGATAATATCTTTCACCTCGTCAAGCTGGCCTTCTGTTGCAACCGCACGCGACAAGAGCTGCTCAACATAGTACCTGTAACCTTGCGCCGTTGGCACTCTGCCACCCGAAGTGTGCAGCTGCTTCAAAAACCCCATCGCTTCAAGCGCGTTCAGCTCATTTCGCAGTGTGGCCGTCGAGCATGTCAGCGGCAATACCTCTTGCAGTCCACCACTTGTTATTGGCGCGCAGTCGTGAATGTACTCCTCAATAGACCGACACAATATCTGCTTTTTGCGTTCTGAAAGTTCCATGTGCAACCTCAAAATTTTCGACTTTTTAGCACTCTTGCTTTTTAAGTGCTAGCAATAGTATATGCACTTTTCAAAAAATAGTCAACAATTTTTGCCACTTTTTTTGAAATTTTTTGGATTTTTTTCAAGAAATATCCAATCAAGCCAAATTCCAGCCATCTTTCAGCACAGCGACAAAATAAAAAAGGGAAATTTCCCGGAGTAGAATTTCAATAAAACCTCATAAAAGAGCGAAGAACAACAGCCGTTGTTCAAGCGCAATCGCAGTACACGTCTGCTGAGGGGTAAAATTCCAATTCCAACCGCATGAAAAACAGGTGCGATAGCACCTGCAAACTGCGAAAAAGCGTAAGCTTTGAGCAAAAAGGGCAAACCCAGCGTCAAGGTGCAGCTCCGCGAGCAGGCTCGCGGACAAACAAAAGCGCAGGTTTGCCCGCTGTTTGCCTTATTCAAGCACGAATGGCATTGACCGCTACAACACAAAAAATCTTCTGCGCTTCAATTTACAGAAGATTTTTCTATATTGATTTGTCGAATGCAAAACACCTGTCTATGCAGCCGTATATTTTCTGTATCCGCCTTGTTCTGACGAGGTCAGTTGTGCGGCAATTGATGAGCTGTCAATGGTCACCGTTGTCAGATTATCACAGTATCGAAATGCCTCGTAGCCAATAGTGGTCACGCTTGCTGGAATGGTTACACTCATAAGGTTTGCGGCTCTCCGAAAGGCATAGTCCCTGATTGTTGTGACGGTGTTTTCTATTGTAAAGCTTGCATCTGTCTTGCCGGCTGGATATTGAATAAGCTGTGTTTTTGACGCATTGTACAGCACGCCGTCAATGGTAGTGTAGTAGCTGTTGTTGATGCTGAATGCCTGATACTTGCAGCTCGCAAATGCAGCATAGCCGATGTATGTCAGCGTAGACGGCAGCACAAGTGTTTCACCCGTCAAATTGATGCTGTTGTAAAAGGCAAGGTATCCAATGGATTGAAGGTTTAATGGCAACACCACAGAGGTCAAATTTTGACAGTACATCATTGAAAAATTCTCCAAGTGTGTGACCGTTGAAGGAATTGTGAAACTTGTGTTCGGGCTGCCAGCTGGATATTGAATAAGCTTGGTCTTCGCCTTATTGTAAAGCACTCCGCCTTCGCTTGTATATGTTGAATTGTTTTCATCAACAATAATTTCTGTAAATTTACAGTCACTGAACACGCCTTCGCCTATGCTTGTCACTCCTGCTGGAATATTCAATGTTCCACTCAGTTCTGTGCACATGTAAAATGCCTGGTCGCCAATTGTGGTCAAGTTTGACGATAATGTCAGGCTGCCCTGCAAGTCATAACATTGATTAAACGCTTGGTCTGCAATAATCTCTACCGAGTTCGGTATTACAAAATCTGTGGCTGCTCTCGCGCGTGGATATACAATCAGGCGTGTCATGTCTTTGCTGTAAAGTATGCCCTCGACCGCTGTAAAGTGCTGGCTAGTCGCGTCAACTGTGAATGCTGTCAAGCCCTGCATCACAAGTGCGGCAGTGCCAATGCTTTCAACACTGGCTGGAATGTTCAGGGTTCCTGTCAGCAGTTGACAATTGTAAAATGCCATATCACCAATTGTTTTCAAAGTATCAGGCAGCACAATGCCCGTCAGCTTGGTACAATACGAGAATGCGTATCCGCCAATTGAAGTCAAGCCCTCTGGCAGATTGATAGTTGTCAGATTTGAGCAGCTTTGAAAGGCACTACCGCCGATTGAAGTGACCGTGTCAGGCAGAGTCACGCTTGTGATGCTGGTGTTGCCTGCAAAGACGTTGTTGCCGATTGTTGTCACCGTATAGTCATCGCCTGCGATCAGTCCGTCACCTGCAATGGACACCTTTTCAGGTA